>NZ_JAOTID010000001.1:600000-767120 GCF_026163695.1 Shumkonia mesophila
CCGTCGAACCATTGATTCCCGTGGCTCCCTCTCCCGCGGGTGGGCGAGGGCAAGGCTGACTACTCGATCCCGGGTACCGCGAACCGTGCGCAGATCTTGCCGCAAGTTCCTTTCAGACGGGCGATCACGGCGGCATCCGCGGGATGGCGCAGGGCCTCGACGATCATGGCGGCGAGGCTGCGCATCTCGGCTTCCTTCATGCCGCGGGTGGTCGCGGCGGGAGTGCCGAGGCGGATGCCGCTGGGCCGCAGCGGCGGGCGCGGATCGTCGGGAATGATCTGCTTGTTTGTGGTGATGCCGATGGCGTCGAGCACGTGCTCGGCGTCGGAACCGTCGAGCCCGACACTGGCGAGGGTGTCGATCACCACCATGTGGTTGTCGGTGCCGCCGGTGATCAGCCGCAGGCCTTCGGCCGTCAGGCTTTCCGCCAGCACCTTCGCGTTGGTGATGACTTGGCGGGCGTAGGCCTGGAAGTCAGGCGTCGCCGCCCGCTTCAGGGTCACGGCGACCCCGGCCACCACGTTCATGTGGGGCCCGCCCTGTAGGCCGGGGAAGACCGAGCTGTCGACCCGCTTGGCGTGATCGGCCCGGCACAGGATCATGCCGCCGCGCGGGCCGCGCAGCGATTTGTGAGTGGTGGTGGTCATGAAATCGAACCCGGCGTCCATCGGGTTCTTGAGCACGCCACCCGCGATCAGGCCGCCGATGTGGCTGACGTCGGCCATGGTCAGCGCGCCCACCTCGTCGGCGATTGCCTTGAAGGCGGCGTAGTCGAGATCGCGCGGGTACGAGCTGAAGCCGCACAGCACCATCTTCGGCCGGGTGGCGAGCGCGGTCTGGCGTAAGAGATCGAAGTCGATGGCGCCGTGGCGCGCCGGGTCGGTCTTGTAGCGCACGAAGTTGTAAAGCTTGCCCATATGCGAGACCGGGGCGCCGTGCGTGAGATGCCCGCCGTGCGACAGCTCCATCCCCAGCACGGTGTCGCCGGGCTTGAGGAAGCCGAGATAGACCGCCTGGTTCATCGGCGAGCCCGACAGCGGCTGCACGTTGGCATGCTCCGCTCGGAACACGGCGCGGGCCCGCTTGCGGGCGAGCTCCTCGATGGCGTCGGTGAAGTCCTGGCCGCCGTAGTAGCGCCGGCCCGGATAGCCTTCAGAATACTTGTTGGTGAATACCGAGCCAAGCAGCGCGAGCACCTCGGGATAGGTGTAGTTCTCGGACGGAATCATCTCGATGCCGCCCTGCTGGCGACGTTCCTCGCCGGCCAACGCCGCGGCGATGTCGGGATCGGTGGAGAGCAGGAGATCGCGATAGGGATGCATGGTCATTGCTCCTTCAGGACACAGAGTCGCCCCGGGCATCCGGTAATTGCGCCCAGGCGATCGGCTGAAGGTTCCTCCGCGCTTCCCCGTGGTCGCTTCCACGCTTGCTCGCCAGTCGCGCGGCGGTCGATGACCTCAAGGTCGGTCCTGAAGGTAATCCCGGGCCCCGGCCTTCGCAAGAAGGTGATGGCAGAGTTGCCAGCTCGGCGGTCGACACCCAGGCCCACGAATCTGAGCTATGGTGCCCCTCGGTGGGGAATCTCTCCGGCCCCTGATTCGACCGCACCGCGCCCTTGTTACCGGGTTCCCTTAAGCCTTCACCCCGGCGCCGGTGGCCGGCGGCGCGTCGGGGTCCAGCGGCCAGCGCGGGCGGGGTGCGAAGTCGAGGCCGTCGGCGAGCCCCAGGCGCAGGCGCTCCAGCCCGGCCCAGGCGATCATCACCCCGTTGTCGGTGCACAATCGCTGCGGCGGTGCCACCAGGCGCAGGCTTTCCGCCTTCGCCAGCTCGCCCAATCGGCCGCGCAGATAGGCGTTGGCGGCCACCCCGCCGGCCACCACCAGCGTCCCGATGGCGGGATGGGTTTGCCGCACCATGCGGATGGCATGGCCGCAGCGCTCGACCACCACGTCGCCGGCGGCGGCCTGGAAGGAGGCGCAGAGGTCGGCGATGTCGGCGGTCTCCAGCTTCCCCTCGGGCAGCGCCATCAGGGTCTGGCGCACCGCCGTCTTGAGCCCGGAGAACGAGAAGTGGCAGCCCGGCCGGCCGCGCATCGGCCTGGGCAGGGCAAAACGCGCGGCGTTGCCCGCCAGCGCCGCCTTCTCCACAGCCGGGCCGCCGGGATAGCCGAGGCCCAGCATCTTGGCCGTCTTGTCGAAGGCCTCGCCCAGGGAATCGTCGATGGTGGTGCCGAGCCGCCGATACGCCCCCACCCCCTCGACGGCCAGCAATTGGCAGTGGCCGCCCGAGACCAGCAGCAGCAGGTAGGGAAAGGCAACGTCGTCGGTGAGCCGCGCCGTCAGCGCGTGGCCCTCCAGGTGGTTGACGGCGGCGAACGGCAGGTCGTGCACGGCGGCGATGGCCTTGGCCGTCATGACGCCGACCATGACGCCGCCGATCAGCCCGGGGCCGGCGGCGGCGGCCACGCCGTCGAGATCGGCGAAGGTGACCCCCGACCGCCCCATGGCCTGGCCGACCACGTGATCGGCGTATTCCAGGTGGGCGCGGGCCGCGATCTCGGGCACCACGCCGCCGAACGGCTCGTGGGCCTCGAGTTGCGACAGCAGGGACTCGCCCAGGATGCGCCGGCCGTCGTTGACTACGGCGGCGGCCGTCTCGTCGCAGCTGGTTTCGATGCCGAGCACGATCATCCAAAAAAGCCTCTTTCAGGAAGCGGCCCCGGACTTTACTCTGTCGCCCACGCTGAGACCACCCGTTCCGACATCCACAGTTTCCGGTGTCCATGACCCCGTCCCCTACCTTAAGGATCGGCACCCGCGGCAGTCGTCTGGCGCTGGCCCAGACCGGGGGCGTGCGCGACCTTCTGATCGCCGCCCACCCCGCCCTGGCGGCACCAGGCGCCGTCGAGATCGTCGTCATCAGGACGACGGGCGACGCCGTGCAGGACCGGCCGCTGGCCGAGATCGGCGGCAAGGGCCTGTTCACGCGCGAAATCGACGAGGCCATGCTGGAAGGGCGCATCGACATCGCCGTGCATTCGGTCAAGGATGTGCCGACGTGGCTGCCGGAAGGCATCGAGATGCCCTGCATCCTGGCCCGCGAGGACCCGCGCGACGCCCTGATCTGCAATGCCGCGAAAAGCCTGTCGGAGCTGCCGGAAGGCGCCGTGGTCGGCACCGCGTCGCTCAGGCGTCAGGCCCAGGTGCTGGCCCGCCGGCCCGACCTGGTGGTCAGGGTGCTGCGCGGCAACGTCGAGACCCGGATCAAAAAGATCGCCGAGGGAGCCTTCGACGCCACGCTCCTGGCCATTGCCGGCTTGAAGCGCATCGGGCTGGCCGGGGCGGCCACCGCCATCCTGGAGCCCGAGGAAATGCTGCCGGCGGTCGGCCAGGGCGCCATCGGCGTGACGTGCCGGACCGCAGACGACAAGGCCACCGCCCTGCTGGCCGCCGTCCACGACGCCGGTACCGCCGCCTGCGTCGCCGCCGAGCGGGCGCTGTTGGCGATGCTGGATGGGTCGTGCCGCACCCCCATCGCCGCGTTCGCCGTCATTACGGAATCAAAACAGATGATGTTGCGCGGCCTTTTGGCCCGTCCCGACGGCAGCCGGCTTGTGACCGTCGCGTGTTGCGGAACCCCCGCCGAGGCGGTGATGTTGGGCGAAGGGGCCGGGCGCGACCTGTTGGCCCGATTCGCTTCCGACGGGCGTGAGCATCGGAGGTAGGCCATGCGCGTGCTGCTCACCCGCCCTCGCGAGGATGCCGAACCGCTGGCCGGGCGGCTCCATGGAATCGGCATAGAAACGATCATCGAGCCGCTGCTGGCCATCGAGATCGACCGCACCGCCGCCGTCGATCTGGAGGGCGTGCAGGCCATCCTGGCGACCAGCGCCAACGGCGTCAGGGCCCTGGCGGCGCTCTGCCCCCGGCGCGACCTTCCCGTCCTCGCGGTCGGCGACGCCACGGCGGCCACGGCCCGCGAAGCCGGCTTCCTGCATGTCGACAGCGCCGCCGGCGACGTCGAGGCCCTGGCGGCGCTGGCCATCGCCCTTTGCAGGCCCGAGCACGGCGCCCTGCTGCATGTCGCCGGCAGCCATCTGGCCGGCGACCTTAAGCGGCGGGTGGAGGCCGGCGGACTTTCCTATCGCCGGGCGGTGCTCTATGCGTCGCGGCCGGCCGAGCGTCTGTCGGCGGAAGCCGCCACGGCGCTGAAGGCCGGGGAAGTGGACGGCGTTCTCTTTTTCTCTCCCCGAACCGCCGAGACGTTTGTTACTCTGATTCGCGAGGCACGTCTGGTGAAGGCTTGCCGGAAGCTGGCCGCGTTCTGCCTCAGCGAGGCGGTGGCCGAGCGGGCGAGGGGTGTCGCCTGGCGGCGCGTCCTGGTGGCTTCCCGGCCCGACCTCGACTCGCTTCTCGGCCTGATGACCGACGGAACCCAAGGCCCCTGGGGGACCATGACGGAAACACCGAAGACGCCTGACGAAACCGCCGAAACTGCCGCCGCCCGGGACGCCGAAACCCCGGCTGCCGTCGAGCCCATGGCCGCCGCCCAGGCCGCCGCCGCTGCCGAATCGCCGCCGCCGGCCGAGGAAATCGCCGCCCCCGCCGCCGAACGCCGGCCGGCGCCCCGTGCGGCGTCGCGGGCCAGCCTGGTTCCGCTGGCCGTTCTGTCCTCGCTGCTGCTGCTGGCCGTCCTGGGCGGCATCGTCTACGCCGCGTGGCCGTTCTGGTCGCCCTATGTGGTGCGCTACGTGCAATCGATCCGGCCGAACGCCGTGCCCGATCCGCGCTTCGGCGAATTGGCCGGCCGGGTGCAGGCGCTCGAAGAGGCGCCCAGGGACGAGGCGGCGGCGGGCGACGCCGTGGCCGAGCTGGAGCGGGCGCGCTCCGGGATCGGCGACCAGATCGCCGCCCTGCTGGAGCGCGTCAACGGCCTGGAGAAGAGTCTCGAAGGCGTGCGCGCCATGGTCAAGGCGACCGGGCTGCCCGGTGAGGCCGCCGATGCCAGGAAAAGCCTCGATGAGCTTTCCGAGCGCATCGCCAAGCTGGAGCAGACCGAAGCCTCGACCCGCGTGAATGAAGGGCTGGAGCGCTTCGAGGCCGAGAAGGACCGCCTCACCCGCTCGCTCGCCGAGGTGACCCAGCGAATGGAAGGGCTGGAGGAACGCACGCAGTTGGCCGGCGCCCCACCCTCGGTGCGCGCCCTGGTGCTGGCGGCCGGCCAATTGCGCGAGGCGTTGCGCGCCAACGCCCCCTTCGCCGAGGAGTTGGCGGCGCTGCGCAAGACGGCCGGCGAGGAGCCCGATCTCGTCCAGCTTGTCAGTGATCTCACACCCCACGCGGCAACCGGCATTCCGGTCCTGGCCACCCTGATGGAGCGCTTCGACGCGACGGCCCGCAAGGCGGTGGCTGCCGAACGCCGCTTCGCCGGCGACGGCTGGCTGGCGGCGGCGGCCAACCGGCTGGCCTCGCTGGTGACCATCCGGCGCACCGCCGTCGAGGAGGCCGACACCACCACCGAGGCGCTCATCGCCCGGGCCGAGGCGGCGATGCAGGGCGGCGACCTGGCCGGCGCCGTGAAAGCGCTGGAAGGCCTTGAGGGCGCCGCCGCCGAGGCCATGGGCGACTGGCTGAAACAGGCGCGCCAGCGCCTGCTGGCCGAACGGGCCATGGCGGTGCTCCACGTCCACGCCGTGTCGCTGATCGCGCCGGCCGGCAAGTGACGGCGATGGCGCGCATCCTCGCCTATCTGATTGTCCTGGTCGCCTTGGTCGGCGCCGCCGTGTGGCTGGCCGACCATCCGGGCGACGTTTCCCTCGACTGGCAGGGCTGGCGGATCGAAACCTCGGTCGCCGTGCTCGGGCTCGCGGTGGCCGCCGTCGCCGCGCTCAGTGCGCTTCTTTATCGCGTGTGGCTGTTCCTGCGCCGCATGCCCCGTCGCGTCGCCGGGGCCAGACGCGAAAGCCGGCGGCGGCGCGGCTATCTGGCGCTGACCCGCGGCATGGTGGCGGTGGCGGCCGGCGACGCCGCCGAGGCGCGCCGCCAGATGAAACGGGCCGACGGCATGCTGGGCGACCCGCCGCTGACCATGCTGCTCTCCGCCCAGGCGCTCCAGTTGTCGGGCGACGAGAAGGCGGCCGAGAAATTCTTCAGCGCCATGCTGGCCCGCCCCGAGACCGAATTCCTCGGCCTGCGCGGGCTCTTGATGCAGGCCCTCAAGCGGGGCGACAGCGAAAAGGCGCTGGGCCTGGCCGAACGGGCCTACCGTCTGCAGCCGCGCAGCGAATGGGCGGCCTCGACGCTGTTCGACCTGGAGGCCAAGAGTGGCGCCTGGAAGGCGGCCAGGGACACGCTCTCCCGCGCCGCCAAGCAGGGTTTGGTGTCGGCCGACGCGAACAGGGAACGGGCGGCGGCGCTCGACTTCCAGCTGGCGCAGGATGCCCTGGCCCAGGGCCAGGAGCAGGTGGCGGCGAAGCTGCTGCGCCGGGTCGTCGACGCCCGGCCCGGCTTCACCCCGGCGGTCGTCCGCCTGGCCCGCCTTGACCTCGACGGCGGCCAGGGCGGCCGCGCCGCCTCGCTGATCGAGCGGGCCTGGGCGGTGGCGCCGCATCCCGATCTCGCGCCCCTCTACTGGCGGGCGCGCGGCGCCGACGCCGGGCTGGCCCGCGCCAAGGCCGCCCAGCGTCTGGCCCGCCAAAATCCGGACCATCCGGAAAGCCACCTCGCCATCGCCGAGGCGGCCCTCGATGCCCGCCTGTGGGGCGAGGCCCGGCGCCATCTCGGGCTGGCCGGGGGCGAGGCGCCGCCGGCCCGCGTCTGCCGGCTGATGGCCGAGCTGGAGGAATCCGAGAAAGGCGACGGGGCCGCCGCGCGGGCTTGGCTGGTCAGGGCCACGCTGGCCGACCCCGACCCTGCCTGGGTGTGCGGCGAATGCGGTCATGCGCGGGCCGAGTGGCAGATCCGCTGCGAGCACTGCGAGGCTTTCGCCAGCTTCCGCTGGCAGACCCCGCCGCACGTGGCGAGGCTGACCGACGGGACGGCGACGGCGCCGCTCGCCCTCGCTCCGGCGGCTGCGCCGGCCGTCGCCGAGCCGCCTGCCGACGCCATCGCCGGGACCGAGAGCGTTGACGCGTCCGGCCCAGCGCGCTAGAAGGGGCACCTTCCGGCGCCGCCTTAGCTCAGGGGTAGAGCAACTGATTCGTAATCAGTAGGTCCACAGTTCAAATCTGTGAGGCGGCACCATTCTTTTCAAAGGGTTAGCGAGCCTGCTCCTGGCCCTGTTTTTTTGTCTGGCGGCGATTGCCAGGCGGCCCGCCGATTCCAAATTCAGCTATTAGGGTTCGATGTCGCCATCCGCTCGGGATGGCCACGAAGGAGACGCGCGATGGCACGTTTCATCGTCCTGACGGCCTGTCTATTGATGATTGCGGGGTGCGAACGTGCGGCGCTGACGGCCCATCGGAACGACCTTCGGCTGTTTGCGGAGGATCTCAGAGTATCCATCGAGAAGGCGGCGGGAACGGAAGGGTCGATCGGCACGAGAGTAAGCTATGGATGCTATTCGGACCGCCCCTTCGACAAGCTGCCGCCGGCCGAATTGGCCGAAGCGATGAACGCCGGAGCGGCGTTTCAGCGGGTCATGGATCGCGATTCGGCCCTGACGCCGGCCGAGCGCCACGCCATCCTTCTAAAGTATGTCCGCAGAAACGTTCCCATGGCGCTCTACCTGGCCGGCGCCTTGACCCTGGAAAATGCCCAATCGCAGGATGACGAGGCGCTGGGCGCCGAGGCCATCCGCCGCTCGGCCATGCAAGGTTGCCCGCCGGCCCAAAGCATTCTCGCGTTTCTTTACTGGCGGGGCATCGGGCTTGAGAGAGACAACGGCAAGGCATACGGGTGGGCGGAGTCGGCGAGCTACGCCGGCCTCGATGCGGCAACGGAACTCCGCGCCGAAATCGCGCCCCACGCGACGCCGACCGAACTGGCGGACGCGAAGAAAATATCCGAGCCGTGGCGAAGATAGGCTTGACCGGCCGATGAGCGGCCGGACGACACCGGCCAAGCCCTGATTTTCTGGGGGAAAGCAACGGGGGCGGAGGACGCCGGCCGGCCGGCGCGGCGTCCCCGCGGGCGGGATCGTTACGGCTTGACCTTGACCTGATCTTCGTCGGAGAAGGCGCCGATGGCGGCGCCGGCGGCGCCGCCGACCAGCGTCGCGGCGACCACGCTGCCGCCGGCCAAAAGGCCGATGGCGGCGCCCCCGGCGGCACCGATGCCGGCGCCAGAGAGCGTCCGCTGGTTCTTGGAAGACAGGCCGGAACAGGCGGCGAGCGGCAGGATGAGGGCGAGGATGGCCAGGATGGCAATCGGCCGGCGGCCTCGAGTCATGACGTTTCTCCTTTGGTGGTTCTTGGGGCGCGATGGCTTGGAGGAAAAAGGGGTGCGACCCGGGTCGGGGGGGCCCGGGTCGCGCAACGGGACGTCATGGGGAGGGACAGGGAAGCCCAAGACGCCCGCCGGGAAGAAAACCGATCACCCGTTGCCTCCGGCGGCGGTGGCGGTGGTGAGGGTCCAGCCGCCGACGGCGCGCCGGCAGGCCGTGCGATAGGATTCGCGAATGCTGTCGAAGGCGATCCGCCGGATGGTGAAGGCGCGGCAGGTGCGCTCGCCGGCGCGGAAGCTGAACAGCGGCTGGACCCGGTAGGTGACGCCGCTGTCGGGATCGCGCCAGGCCACCGATTCCCCGTCCTGCGCGGTGTTCAGCGCCGCGGCCAGGCGGTGGCTGGCCGAAAGCGGCAGCCCGACCGGCATGGGACCGAAATCGCGGTTGTTGGCCGCAGCGCCGGTCTGTGCCGCCTCGGCGCCATGGACGGAGGGAACGCCGGCGGCCATCAGCATGAAGGCCACCGCCGCGCCAATGACGATGACCAGGACGCGGCCCGGGTAGTGGCGGGTATATTCGGCGAACGATCCCCAGAACATGGCATCCTCCTTCGGTCGGGCGCGGTCCTTAGGCGTCCGACTCCACGGCCGCCACGTTGGAGATGATCTGGTCGGCATCCAAGGCGTCGAAACGGTTGCCGCGGATGATCGTCCTCAGATCTCCCACATAGGCGTAGCCGCGCTCGGAATAGGCGATCAGGGTGGCCGCGAGGTCGAAACCGTCGGGCTGCCGGCCTTCGGCCCTGAGGGCGGCGCGCCGCTCGCGGAAGGCCTTGTAGGCCGGCTGGGTGTTCAGATTGTGGATATAGGCGCCGACCGAGGCCAGCAGGTGCGGAAAAGTCGCGACCCTCACGGGGGTGGTCTCTTCCAGCCCCTGCGGCTTGATGCCGCTATCGGCGGCCGTGGTCCGCTGGCCGAACAGGGCGTTACCTTCCCTGGCGAAGCGCGAGGTGCCCCAACCGCTTTCGATGGCGGCCTGGGCGAGCAGCAGGGACGGCGGCACCACGTCGAGGCGGCGGCGCAGGGTGTCGAGCCCACCGTCGGCCTTGTAGGTGGCGGAAAGCGCGTCCAGGCGGGCCTGGGCCTCCGGCGCCAGCGGCTTGCCGGCGTCCTTGCAGGCGACGGCGGCATCGACGAAGCGGCGATCGGCCAGGATGGCTTGGTTGGTTTGGTGGGCAAGCGGCAGGACGATGCCGACAAAGGCCTGTTTGCGGCGCTCGACGTCGCCAAGAGCGTCGAGATCGGGCGGCAGCGAGGCGGCCAGCGCCAGGGGTCTCTCTTGGTAAGCGCGATGCCCGGTGGCGGCCTGGCCGCCCGTGAACAACTCCTGCACGTCGTTGGAGCTGAGCGGGGTGACGAAAGGCCCGCCGAAAGGCGCGGCGGCGACCCGGGAGGAGGTCTCGCCGTCGCCGATCGGGCAGAAAGCCGCCGTCTTCTGGGGCTCGGTGCACGCCGCCAGGGCCAAGCCGCCGACGGCGGCGAGGACGAGGCCGAGGCGCGCGGGGAAGATCTCTCGGGTCAGACGCATGGTTTCTCCCTCTTTACGGGCCGCCTGCGGCACGACGGAACGCGGGCAAGCCAAAACCATGCCAAAAGATAGGGATCGCAAGGGAGACCGTGTTGCGACAAAAACGAGGCAATTCAAGGGCCTGTGTCACGAGAATGACACAGAGGCGGGCATTTTGGGGAAGGAAAGGGTCCTGCGCCCCCGGGCCAGCCCGCGTCGATCCGATTACCGGCCGGCCAGGGGCAGGCGGACGATCACCCGCAGGCCGCCCTGCCGGCGGTTTTCGGCTTGCACCGTGCCGTTCAGCGATTCGACGTTGCGCCTGACGATCCACAGCCCGATGCCGAAATGGGGGCTGCCAGCCTGTCCTGCCGGCCGGTCGGTGACGTAGCGCTCGAAGATGCGCTCCAGCTTGGCCGCCTCGACGCCGGGGCCGTCGTCCTCGATGAACACCTCGGCCATGCCGTCGCGATGGCTGGCGGCCACCCCGATCCATCCGCCCTGCGGCGAAAAGCTGTGGGCATTGTCGATGAGGTTCTCGAACACCGTCTCCAGCATGTCGGGCGTGGCGACCACCGAAAGCCCCGGCTCGATGGTGCGGCGCAGGGCCGGCCCGGTCTCCGCCCACGATTCGGCGTAACCGTCGATGAGCGAAGCCAGCAGATCGGAAAGGTCGACGGTGTCGCGGCCGGGTTCGATGGCTTCCGCCGTGATCTGATCGAGGCGGCGGGCCGCCGAGACCAGGGTATCCAGGCGTTCCACCGACTGCTCGATGAGGGCGACCGCGCGCCGGGCGTGGGCATCGTCGGTCAGCGCACGCTTGATCGGTTCGACCGACTGCGAGATGACGGCGACCGGGGCCTTCAGCGCATGGGCGTTTTCCTCGGCGGTCTGGCGGATGACGCGCGCCGAATCGCCCAACGCCGTTACCATGCGGTCGAACTCCTCGGCGACGCCGTCGAGTTCCGGCATGCGGTTGAGGTGGCGGAACGACACCCGGCCGCCCCGCCGGCGTCCGATGAGGCGGGCCAACTCCTCGAAGCGGCGAACGCTGCGCCAGGCGTCGGCGAACAGCCACACCACCACCAGCGCCATGACCAGATAGATGGCGGCGGCGGCCTGGACCTCGGGGCTGCGCCAGTAGGGGCGGCCGAGGGAGGACTGCAGGAAGGCGACGTTGCGATAGGCGGTGATCACCACCCAGCAGCCGGACGGGGCGGCGATGGGCGAAAGGGAGGCCAGCAGCTCCTCGCCGCCGGTCGGCGGTTTGAAGCGCAGGGCCAGCGGCAGGTTGCCCGCGCAGGTGTCGCGCAGCTTATCGAGGATGCCGGTGCCGAGCAGCAGGGCCTGCTCCTCCTCCAGATAGCCGGCCGGCACCGCCGGCCATGCCGACAGGAAGAAGAACCCCCGGCCGTTGCCCGCCGCCGGGCGGAACAGCACCTTCAGGCTGGCGTCGCCGGTCTGGCCCAGGGCGGCGACGCGCTCGTTCAAGGACTTCGCGGTCTCAGGCCCGAAGCGCTCGAGCAGGGGCCGGATGGCCTCGCCGACCAGGCGGCCCTGGTTGCGGACATTCTCCAGCAAAAGGCTGTTCTTGTCGGCGTCGGCGGCCCGGAACTGCAGGTAAAGGACGGCCGGCACCGCCAGGAAGATAACCAGCAGCACGCCGATCCGGGCGGCGAAGGTGCGCCGGAAGGGGGAACGGCGCTGTGCCTCGCCCATCCGCCCTACTCCCCGTGATCGCGCCAGCGGTAACCGAAGCCGGGATAGTTCTCGATGGCCTCGAAGGCGGAATCGATGTCGCGGAACTTCTGGCGGATGCGCTTGATGAAGGTGCGGACGTTCTGGCGATAGCCGTCGGGGCCCTGGCCGGCGGTAAAGCCCTCGCCGCGCACCAGGTCGTAGATGTCGCGATAGCGCACGTCGCGGCCAGCCCGCCCGGCCATCAGGGCGACGATGCGGAACTCGCTGACGGTCAGCGGCACCTCGGTGTCCTGCCAGAGGGCGCGATGCGATCCGCGGTGCAGCGTCAACGGCCCGACACGCGTCGCATCGGCGTCGCCCACGACCTCTTCGGCGGGCTGGGCGCGCTGCTTGGAGCCGGCGACGATCAGCTCGATGCGCCGTTTCAGGATGGCGAAGCTGCGCGACTTCTCGATGAAGTCGACGGCGCCCCCCAGAAGGGCCGCCTCCTCGTAAATCTGTTCGGTCAACACGGTCAGGAAGATCACCGGAACGGCCAGCGGCGCCTCGCGCAGGTGACGCAGCACCTCGATGCCGTTCATTCCCGGCATCTTCCAGTCGAGCAGCACCAGGTCGGCGTCGGCGTCGTCGTTCAGGGCCTCAAGCGCACTCGGGCCATCGGCGAAGGTGCGCACCTCATAGCCGGCATCGAGCAGGTTCTGGGCAACCGACTCGCGGAACAGATCGTCGTCGTCGATGACGACGATGCACGCCTTCACATCGTCCTCTCCGTCGTTCATCGGCGGCGGTCCATGATCTGCTTCAGGCAAATATTCAGCGCCGGGTCGCCCTTGACGCCGTCCGTCGTGCTGACGTCGTAGGCGAGCGCCCGGAAGTTCCGGCTTTCCATGTCCATGTAGAAGAAAAGATCGAGCGCGCAGGTGCCCTCCCGGTATCCCCAGACGGTGGCCGGCGGCTCCTCATGCAGGGTATCGGCAGTGCCGAGCAGGCGGGCCACCTCTTCCTCGCTTAAGCCCACCAGCTCGGGCAGGGTCAGGCTGGGAGCCGGCTTCGCGGGGGCCGGCTTTGCCGGTGCCGGTTTGACCGGCGGCGGGGTGAACGGCCTCAGGCCGGCCGGTGCCGGTTCGTCCGGCGCCGGTTCGGCGGCAGGCGGGCCGGCTGGCGGCGCGCCCAGCCGATCGAAGAGCGGCGCGCAGCCGCTCGCCATGAGCACGAGCAAACCCAAGGCCGAAACCAAACCCCCGCGCAGACGATATGACAAAGGATGGTGTCCCAATCATTGCAATACGGGAGCCAGGCCCGCATGCCCTCCCCCAACGAAGCTTGGCCATAAAAAACGATTTTGCAAGGGGATAATACGCATGGTTTCCAATTGGTTACAGGCCCTTGCCCGGCATCGGCCAAGCCACCATCGAGCGCCGATGGCCGGCGTGGCCGATGTTCCAGGCCAGCCGTTCGCTTCGCCATCCGCCCTCCGCCAGCAGGGCGGCCAGTCCGTCGGGCGTGTAGGAGGTGAAGCCCAGGCGCTGGCGGATCTTGCGGTAGTCCGACAGCCAGGTGCGGGCGAGGCCGGCCAGCGCCGCCAGCAGGAAGCCGTTGCCGGCGGCGAAGGTCAGCAGGGCGACGACGTCCTTGATCATGCCGGCCTCGGGTCCGACGATGTCGCCGATCACCAGGCGGCCGCCCGGCGACAGAAGCGGGCGCAGGGCGGCCAGCAACGCGGCCAGGGCAGCGCGGTCGAGATACTGGATCACCGAAATCAGCAGCACCAGATCGCAGCTTTCGGCCGGCAACGCCCGCCATCCGGCCTCGTCGAGCACCGCGACGCCGTCCATGCCCGCGAAGCGGCGGGCCAGCCCGGCGCGGCGGGCTGGCGCCTGTTCGAACAGCAGCACGCGCCCGCCCCGCTTGACCAGGGCGGGGGCCATCAGGGCGTCGCCGCAGCCGTAATCCATCAGGGTGAAGGGACCCGGCGGCAACAGGGGGGCGATGTCGGCAAACAGGCGCCGATAATGGGCCTCGACGTGCCGGCGGTTGACATAGATGGAATGTTCGGCGTCCCAGAAATCCAGCCAGCTGGCGACGCTGCCCGCCTCTTCGCCGTCGCCGATATCGGCCTGCCTCGCTTTTTCGTTCGCCATTTTCCCCCTCAGCCCTTCCCGTCCAGCCGTTCCGGCGGCACGAGGACGACCCGCGTCTCGTCGAGCAGCCGGGGCAGTCCGTGGCCGGCCAGGAAGGCGTATTCGTCCTCGCGCGGCGTGGTCAGCGGATCGGCGGCGATCAGCTGGGCGTCGACCGATCCGGGATGGCACATGATCAGCGTCCCCGGGCGGGCGGTCGCCAGCCAGGCCCGAAGCTGGTCGCCGAAGGGCCGGCGCTCGGCGGGGCCGCGCACGCCGGCGAAATGGGGGTTGCCGGGTACGCCCGCGGCTTGCCCGAGTCGGGCCCAGGCACCGCCGAGGGCGGAAATCACCAGTGCCCGGGGCACCGCGACGCCGGCCCGCGCGATGTCCGCCGCCGGCCGCACGCAATAGCGCACCCGGGTACGATGGGGGCGAAGGCGGCGGTCGTAAAGGTCGAGCAAGGCGCGGCGGACGACCGGCAGCTGATGGGCATGCTGATGGCCGTCGACAAAGGCGGGGGGGCCGCCCCACGCCGCCTCGAAGCCGTCGAGCTGGCGCTCCATCTCGGCCGCGATTTCGGCCCCGTCGAGGGCCCGCGCCATGGCCAGGCCCAGCATCTTCGGCAGCGACGGCAGGCGGCCCCGCGGCGCCGTACGCGGCATCGCGGCCAGCGGGGCCTGGTCGGTGAGCACCAGGTGGAGGCCGACCTCGAAACCCCCGTTGGCGCCGGCCAGCGCCTTCAGCTTTTCCGCTTCTTCCGGCCAGTACGGACTCGCCGCCATGCAGCTCGTCGCCGTCAGCCGGCTGCGGGCCAGCAGGTCGCGCACCGCCGCCCCGACGCCGGGCGCGATGCCGTAGTCGTCGGCACATAGCGCGACCTGCAACTCGCTCGCACTATCGGCGGCTGCAAAAGCCGGACGCCGATTCATCGATGAGTCTCCTTGGCGCGGACCGAAAGCCGTTCTATATACTGCGGCTTGCCCATTGGGCATACGGGCGACATCATCGCCCCAAAAAATGACGGATTTGCGGGGAACGAGACAAAGTTGCCATGGCGGCGCCTGAAAATGGGTCGGACCGGCCGGGGATGACGTCTCCGGTGCTGTCGGTGGTGGTGCCTTTCTACAACGAGGGAGACAACGTGGACTCCCTCTTTGCCCGCCTCGTGCCGGTGCTCGAGGAGACCGGCGAGCCGTGGGAGATCGTCTGCGTCAACGACGGCAGCGCCGACGACACCCTGGGCCGCCTGCTGGCGCGGCGGGCCGGTGAACCGCGCATCGCCATCGTCGACTTCTCGCGCAACTTCGGCAAGGAATGCGCCCTGTCGGCGGGCCTGAGCCAGGCCCGCGGGCGGGCGGTGGTCGTTCTCGACGCCGACCTTCAGCATCCGCCCGAGGCCATTCCCGCCCTTCTCGCCAAATGGCGGGAGGGCTACGAGATGGTCTACGCCATGCGCCACGCCCGCACCGGCCAGGGGCGCCTCTACCGTCTGGCAGCACGGACCTTCTATGCCGTCATGGGCCGGGTGTCCGACGTGAACCTGCCGGCCGAGGTCGGCGATTTCCGGCTGCTCGACCGCCGGGTGGTCGACGTCATCAACGCCATGCCCGAGCGCTCGCGCTTCATGAAGGGCATTTTCTCGTGGGTGGGCTTCCGCCAGACCGGCGTCGTCTATCACCAGGAGGCGCGCTCGAGCGGCGGCTCCAGGTGGCGGTTCCTGCCGCTGCTCAGATTCGCCATCGACGGGTTGACCGCCTTCTCGACCTTTCCGCTCACCGTGTGGGGCCTGATTGGCGCCGCCGTTTCGGGCATATCGTTCCTTTACATCCTGGTTCGCCTGATCCGCGTCGCCTTCCTGGGAATCGACGTCCCGGGTTATGAATCCCTGATCGTCGCCATTCTTTTCCTGGGCGGCGTGCAGCTGATCAGCCTGGGCGTTCTCGGCAGCTATCTCGGCCGGGTGTTCGAGGAAGTGAAACGGCGCCCGCTTTACATCGTGCGCCAGGTTTACGCCGGCCCGGCGGCCGCCTCCGAGGCGGAGCCCCGGCAACAGAGCGTGCAAAGAACATCATGATGCGGGCCACGGACTTTCCGCCCACGCAAGGGACCCTCCGGTGGCGGCGCATGGCGCCGCCGCTGCTGGCCATCGCCGTGGCGACCGGCATATTGATGGTGCCGGCGCTGTGGAACGGATCCGTCCTCTTTTACTGGGACAGCGTCGATTACGTCTATCTGCCGTTCACCGGCGAGCTGCCGATGTATCGCACCATGCCCTACGGGGTGTTCACCGGCATCGGCCGGCTGGCCGGCACGCTGTGGGCGGTGGCGGCGGCCCAGGCCTTTCTCGTCGCCTACATGCTGCACGAGGCCCTGACGGCGTTCGCGCCGCGCCCGGCGTGGCGTCTGTTGCCGCCGCTGGTGCTGCTGCTGTCGGTGGTTACGGCCCTGCCGTGGCGGGCCGGCCAGATCATGCCCGACGTCTTCACCGGCATGGCCATTCTCGGCATTGCCTCGTTGAGCTTCGAGCGCGGGCGCCTCAGCCGGCTGCGGCGCGCCGGCATCGCCGCCGTCACGGCCGGGGCCATCGCCATGCACACGACGCACATCGCGGTGGCGGCGGGCCTGGTGGTGGCGCTGGCCGGGCTCGGCTGGCTGCTGCGCCGCCGCTGGCCGGATCTCAAGCCACGCATCGGCCTGGCGGCGGCCACGGTGGCGATGGGGATCAGCCTGGTGGTCGGCATCCACTGGGTGACCGTCGGGCGGCCCTTCATCACCCAGCCGGCGGCCATGCTGATGCTGGCCCGTCTGGTTCAGGACGGCATCGCCAAGCGCTTCCTCGACGATCACTGCCCGGCCGGCTCGCCCTATCGGCTGTGCCGCTTCCGCGCCAGCCTGCCCAAAACCGCGAATTCCTTCCTGTGGGAAGGCAACACCATTCCCAACCGGCTCGGCGGCTGGAAGGCCATGGAAGGCGAGGCGACCGAGATTATCACCGAGTCGCTGGAGGAATATCCCCTCCTGCACATCGAGACGGCGGCCCGTCTGACCGCCGAGCAGGCCCTGATGTTCCGCACCGGCGACGGCATGGTGCGCGACGTTGGCTGGCTGATCAACGACACGCTCCGGCGCTATTACCCCGACGGCTATCGCGAATTCAAGGAATCGCAACAGAACGCCGGCATCGACTTCAAGACGATGAACGGCGTTCACGTGACGGTCCAGGCGGCGGCCCAGATTCTTCTGCTGGGCGTCCTTGTCGTGGCGTGGCGCCGGCGCGACCGGCTGTCCTTCGGACTGGCGGTGGCCATCCTGCTGACACTGCTGGGCAACGCCTTCGTGTGCGGCGCGCTGTCCAACCCGAACGACCGCTACCAGAACCGCATCGCCTGGTTGGCGGTGATGGTGGTGGCGGTGGGCGCGGCGCGCCTGCGCCGCTCCGACGAGGTCTCGCCGACCCACGGCCTTGCCGCTGGCGTTGGGACGTCTTGAGCGCCTGCCGCGATATCGCCCGATCGGTGCCACAGAAAAGACGGATTTGACGCTCAGGCTGCCCCCTTCGCACCCTGGGGGTTTTCAATGACTCAATACGATCCGGCCGCGATTGCCACGCAGCTCGTTCAGGAGCACGGCCTCGAGGAGGCCATCGCGGCAGCGACCGAAGGCATTCTGTACTCGCAGGAGGCGGGTGACTTCTACGCGCTCAGCGTCTGGCGGGAAGTGCGGCGCCATTTGCGCTCCCGCCATCGCGACGAGGACGAACGGTCGCACTGACCGACTTGGGCCTGCCCGGCCATGGCACATCCCTTGCTTGATGCAGGGACGTGGATGTCGTTTGGCAAGGAATGGCCGCGTGAACCAAGTTTCGACTGGCGAAGAGCGATGCAATCCGGATGGCGATCCGGAAAGCGTCGAGATCGACCGCCTGTTGCGCACCGCCGCCTATTACGAACGTCTTGGCTGCGTCAACGTGGCGATGGCGCTGAGGGCGCTGGCCCAGGCCAAAAGGCAGCGCGGCAAAGGCGGCGGCCTGACGGCGGCTTGAGGCGGCACCATAGGGGAATAACCGGGGTTGAAAGCCGGGACGGGCACCCTTTATCGTTGCGCGACTGAAGGAAACCGCGCAGGGATGAAAGATGTCGGATCGGCTGAAAACCCCCTCCGGCGGCGGGGTTCGGCCCGAGCCACGGTCGGCCGAGGACCATGGCGCCGGGTCGGATCGCCAGCAACCCGACAGGCCGCCGCAATCCCGCAAAATGCACTATGGCGTCCTGTTGTCCACCGCCCGCACGGTGGTCTCGATCGAGGCGTGGCTGGAGCCGAGGTGCGAAGGCGACTGGACGATCATTCTCGACGGGATCGACGAGGACAACTTTCTGAAAAAGCGCCTGCGCATCCTGTTCGAACTGGAATCGGACAAGCAAGCCTTCATTGCCGACTTCCGCCGGTAACCGAATCGGCGGCCGGACCCTACCCGCGGCTGCGGGCGTAACCGCCGTCGATGAGAATGTTCTGGCCGGTGATGTAGGTGTTCTCGGGGCCGGTCAGGAAAGCGACCAGGCCGGCGATCTCCTCGACGGTGCCGGTCCGCCGGACCGGAACGCGCGTCGCCAGTTCGGCCAGCGCCTTCTCGCCCAGGTTCTTGACCGACAGATCGGTGCGGATGAAGCCCGGCGCCACGCAGTTGGCCAGGATGCCCGCCTTGGCGACGTCGGCGGCCAGCGAGGCGGTCATGCCGTCGATGGCGAACTTGCTGGCCCCGTAGGCCGCGCGGTGTTCCTTGGCGGTGACCCCCCACAGGGATGAGATGTTGACGATCCGCCCCCACCCCTTGCCCTTCATCGCCGGGATGACCGCCTTGCACAGCAGGAACGGCGCCATCAGGTTGACCCGCAGGACGCGCTCGAAGTCTTCCAGCGCATAGGTTTCGAACGGACCGACCTTATTGGTACCGGCGTTGTTCACCAGGATGTCGAAGCCCTTGGCGCCGACGACGTCGGCAAACGCAATCGAGGCCTCGCGGTCGGCGAAGTCGACGGCCAGGTAGCGGCATCCCTCGGGCGGCGTGCCGTCGGGGCGGGTGCCGGTCACGGTCACCTCGGCCCCTCCGTCGCGCAGGCGTTCGGCGGTGGCGCGGCCGATGCCGCGGGTGCCGCCGGTGACCAGGGCGCTGAGGCCGGCGTGGGATGGGGCCATGGGTTCTCTCCTTCGTTGATGACGGCGGTGCCCATCATCGGCACTCGCGGCCCGAAGGTAAACCCTCGATCCCCTCTCCGGCCTCGCCGCTAATGGGCGATGAGCACGGGGATGTCGGCCTCGGCGAGGATCTGGCGGGTGGTGCCGCCGAAGATCATCTGTTGCAGGCGGCTGCGGGTGAAGGCGCCCTTGACCAGGAGGTCGGCCCCCAGCGCGTGGGCCTCGGCCAGCAGGGCGGTGCCGGCCGAACGCCCCTTGGCCGGCACGGTGCGGGCCGTCGCGTTGAGCCCTTCGCGCGCCATATGGGCCGCCACCTCCTCGCCGGAGGGGCCGGCCACCATGCCGCCCGAGGCGCCGCTGACCGACAGCACGTGAATGGACCGGGCGCCGCGCAGGATGGGCCAGCCGAGAGCCAGGGTACGGGCTGTTTCCGTGCTGCCGTTCCAGGCCACGACGACGGTTTCCCCCACCGTCTCGGGGACACGGCCGGAACTGACGACCACGGGCCGGCCGCTATAGAAGAGGGCCGCTTCGCAGGCGCCCATCCAATCGGGCGCCACCTCGGGCGGCGTGCGGCAGATGACAATAAGCCTGAACAGCCGGCCATAGCTGCCGACCACGGCGTCCCGCTCGCCCTCCTGCTCGCGCCACCACGCGGTCGGCTGATCCGAGCGCACGGCGATCTCGCGAAACGGTACGTTGCGCTCGTTCATGAAGGCGGCGAAGCGCCGGCGCGCGCGCTCGGCGTTTTGGTCCCAGAAGTCGCGGTACTGGCCGAGGAAGTGGGGCGGAACCGGCCCATGCGAGACCACGGGCAACGGGGCGCGCACGAACAGTCCCTCGATGTAGCTTCCGAAGCGCTGCGCGATCAGGAAGGTGGTTTCGATCGCGCCGGTGGCCGAGTCGTCGTCGACGAGGGGCAGGAGAATGGTCTTCATGGATGGAGGCCTCCTAGCCATGGCAAGACCGGGAGGCAATTCTACCAGACCGGGGCCGGTCGGGACAGTCGGCGAAGGCCCATGAAAAAAAAGCCCACGCAACACCCGCCGCGCGGACCGTCATCGGACAAACGAAAAATGAAGGGAAACACGGAGGCCATCCTGCACGGAGGGGTGGGGTTGGATGGTACGTATCGGGACGTTGCGCCCTATATTCCGCGTTTCCCTCGCCGAAAATACTAGCGGGTTCGCTCCCGGGCAAACATTCGGGAATTCCCTAACTGCAACCGGTCCGGCCGGAGGCGGCGGGGAAAGGGGCGGCGAAAAGCCCCCGGTCGGCGCAATAGCCGGCGGCAGGATCTTTGCAAAATGCGAAAGCGCGGTGCATTTTGCAAAAAACCGGGCGGACACCCTCCCTTCCGGGGCCCTGGGCGCCCCCGTATCCGCCATTCCTTCGACGGGAGCCGTGTGGCACGGCGGTTGCGAGGAGAGAGTCATCCTCCGGCGCCTCCCCGGAGGCGACGGTTCGAAAGAGCATACCGCATTTTTCGGAAGGGTGGGGAAAGCGGCCACAAGGCCGTATTTCCTGAACCTCACGGGTCCGGAGCCATCTTCCTCCTCCCCCTTTGCGCTCCGGGCCCGCCTTTTCCTTCCGCCGACGGTCGGTTCCGGATTGCCTGGAGGCTGGGCTGCTAATCGGCCGGGCGCTCTTCTTCCCAGCTTTGCTTCTTGCGATAGAGCGTCGAGGCGCTGACCCCCAGGAAGTGGGCGGCCTTCGGGATGTTGCCGCCGCAGATGCGGATGGCCCGCTCGATCGCGTCGCGCTCCACCTCGGCCAGCGGCCGGATGTGTTCCGGCGCGCCGGCGGCCGTGGCGGCGGGCCCCTCGGACGAGGCTGCCGGCGCCATGGCGGCGGATCGTTCGACGCTGGCCAGAAGCTTCACGGGGGACGGCAGCATGTCCGCCGTCACCGTGTCGCCGTCGTTCAGCACGACCGCGTTGCGAATCACGTTCTGCAGTTCCCGCACGTTGCCCGGCCAGGGATAGGCCGCAAGAACGGCTTCGCATTCCGAATCGAAACGGGCGAACCGCTTGCCCTCCTCGGCGGCATAGGCCTCCAGGTACTTGTGGGCGATCAGCGGGACGTCCCGTCCGCGCTCGCGCAGCGGCGGCATGTGGACCGGGATGACGTGGAGCCGGTAGAACAGGTCTTCGCGGAACCGCCCGGCCGCCACTTCCGCCAGCGGATCGCGGTTGGTCGCGCAGAGGAAGCGGACGTCCACCGCCTCGGTGCTCTCGCCGCCCACCTTCTGGAACGTTCCGGTCTGCACGAAACGCAGGAGCTTGGTCTGCAGGCTCAGGTCCAACTCGCACACTTCGTCGAGAAAAAGCGTGCCGCCGTCGGCCCGCTTGGCGGCGCCCTCGCGCTCGGCGATGGCGCCGGTGAAGGCGCCCCGAACGTGCCCGAAAATCTCGCTTTCCATCAGGTCCTTGGGGATGGCGCCGCAATTCAGCGCCACGAACGGCTTGTGGGCGCGCGGGCTTTTCTGGTGGATCGCCTCGGCGCACACTTCCTTGCCGGTGCCGCTCTCGCCGGAAATGAAGACGGTCGCCTTGCTGCCCGCCGCACTGTCGATGATCCGATAGATCGCCTGCATGGGCAGGGACGACCCGACGAAGCCGCAATAGGAGGTGCGGTCGAGATCCTGATAGGTCTCGACGATGCGGCTCAGGCGGTCGTGTTCCAGCGCGTTGCGCAGCGTGACCTGCAGGCGGGCCGCGTTGAACGGCTTGACAATGAAGTCATAGGCCCCCAGCCGCATGGCCTCGACGGCCACGTTGACCGATCCGTGGGCGGTGACGACGACGGTGACGCACGGCAGCCGGCGGCTGGAAACGCGGCGCAGGATGTCGATGCCGCCGATGTCCGGCAGCATGAGGTCGAGAAGGATGGCGTCGGGCGGCCTTCTCTCGATTTCCTCGAGCGCCGTCTTGCCTTTTTCGAAATGAACGACGTCGTAGTCCGAATCGGCGAGGAACGAGGTGACCACCCGGGCCTGGGCAGGGTCGTCCTCGATCAGCACCACCCGCCATTTCCGCACGGCCGGGCCAAAGGAATCGCGCGGCGCCGCCGGCGTGACCGGGACCGCGATGTCGGGCGCGGCCGCGATGGGCGAGTCCATCTCGCGACGCAGGCGGGCGATAAGGTCTTTGATCCGCTGCCGGCCGGCTTCGTTCGGCGGATCGCCCGGGGCCGCAGCGGCGCGCTCGCAGACCTCCTCCAGGTCGCGGCCCGCCTCGGAAACCGTGGGCGCCCCGAACATGCCTCCCGAGCCTGCCAGCTTGTGGGCGATCTCCTGCATGGAGCGGAGCGCCGGTTTCGCCGCCTCGGCCGTCGCCGCCTTCTCGAGGTCGCCGACCAGGGCGTCCAGCGCCTCGACACGCTCCGCGAGCTTGACGAAGAACTGCGATTGCAGGGCCGCGAAGCGTTCGGCGAAGCCGGGACCGGACTCAGCCATGGTGGTTGTTCCAGATCTCGCGTACCTGGTCGGCCAGGGCCATGGGGTCGAAGGGCTTGGCGATGACGCCTGCCGAGCCCAGATTCCGATAGTGTTCCAGTTCCGCCGGCATGGCCTTGGCCGTGCAGAAGGCGACCGGCGTCGCGCCGATCGCCGGATTGGCGCGCAGGTGCTGGAGCGTTGTCGGCCCATCCATTTCCGGCATCATGACGTCGAGCAGGATGAGGTCCGGCTTGAAGCGGGGCGCCATCTCGATGGCTTCCTTGCCCGAACCGCAGGTTTCGACGGTGAAGCCGCCGACGGTTTCGAGCGCGATACGGGCGACCGTCTGGATGTCGAGATCGTCTTCGACGATGAGAATTTTCTTCAGCGGCGGAACAGTCATGCCACGGTCCTTTCTGGATCCCGGGGGAAGGCATCATTGCCGACCAGCCGGCGGATGGTCTCCAGCAAATCGCGGTTGGTCACCCGCGCCTTGACCAGCGCGGCATCCACCTGGCGGGCCACGTCGTCGTCGATCGCATAGCCGGAAAAAATGATCACCGGCATGGTCTCCTGCCCTTCGCCCTTGAGCAGCGGCAACAACTCGATGCCCGAGCCGTCGGGCAGCTTGACGTCCAGAATTGCAAGGTCGAAGGTCTCGCGGTCAAGACAATTCCGCGCCTCCGCCACCGAGGAGGCGACGGTCAGCGCGACCCTGTCTTCCAGCAGGTCGCTGATCGTTTCGACGAGATCGTCGTCGTCCTCCACGTAGAGCAGCCGGGCCTTGCGCTGAGGCGCCGCGCTCGCCGCCTTCATCACGGCGCGCAGCAGCCGCTCCTCGTCGATCGGTTTGCTCAGCCAGTCGAGGACGCCCAGCGTCGCCGCCTCGATATGCTCGCGGGCGTCTCCGGCGCGGGCCGAAACGACGACGATGGGCATGTCGCGGACGGCGGGATTGCGGCGGACGTCGCGGATCAGCGCGATGCCGTCCTTGCCGGGGAGCATGATGTCCACCGTCATGGCGTCGAAGGGCCGCTCGGCCAGCAGGGCCTGGGCGGCTTCCGCCGTGTAGGCGATCTCGGCGCTCATCCCGCCCTGGACCAGGATCATGGCCAGGATCTTGGCGACGTCCGGGTCGTCCTCGCAGACCAGCACCCGTTTCCGGCCCGAGAGTGCCCCCGGATCCTCCGCTTCCGGCGGGGCCGCCGGCGACGCGGCGGCCCCGGTTGCGGAAACCGGAAGGTCGAAATGAAACGTCGAGCCGCCGCCCGGGGTGGCGTCGAAGCCGATGTGCCCGCCATGGCGCTCGACGATGGTCTTGGTGATGCTGAGGCCGAGCCCGGTGCCGCCGGCCTTGCGGGTGTCCGAGGAGTCGGCCTGGCTGAACCGCTGGAAGATGCGGTCGCGGAAGTTCTCCGGGATGCCGGGTCCGCGGTCGATGACGGCGACGCGCACCCATCCTTCCCGCCGGGAGACGGCAACGTCCACCGTCCCGCCGGCCGGCGAGAACTTGGCGGCGTTGGACAGCAGGTTGGTCATCACCTGGAGGATGCGGCCGCCGTCCACGTTGACGGTGGTGGCGGGAACGGGTTGGCGGACCACGTACTCCACACCGTATTCGCCGGCGAAGCTGACGTTGGCCTCGATGGCGGTATCGATGAGCTGGCCAAGGTCGGCCGGCTGCAAGCGGAACCCAATGCTGCCGGATTCGATCTTCTCGAGGTCGAGGATGTCGTTGACCAGCGCGATCAGACGCTGGCTGTTCTTGTAGGCGATGTCGATCAGTTCCCCGACCTTGCCGGGAAGCGGGCCCACCGCCCCGCCCACGACCAGGCCAAGGGCGCCGCGGATCGAGGTTAAGGGCGTGCGCAGCTCGTGGCTGACGGTCGACACGAACTCGTTCTTCATGCGCTCGATCTGTTTGCGTTCGGTAATGTCGCGCACGATGCCGGTGAACATCCGCCGGCCGCCCTGGTTGATCTCGCTGATGCCGATTTCGAGCGGGATGATGGCGCCGTCCTGGCGCCGGCCGCTGAACTCCCGGCCGCTGCCGATGACCTTGGCGACCCCGGTGCGGACATAGTTCTGGATGGCGTTGGCGTGGGCGCCTTCGGGCGACTCGGGCATCAGGACGGCAACGTTGCGCCCGATCAGCTCGTGCTTCGAGAATCCGAAAATACGTTCGACCGCCGGATTGACCGATTCGATGATGCCCGTCTCGTCGATGGTGATGATGCCGTCGACCATGGTGTCGACGACCGCCCTGATCCTCTCCTCGCTGTCGCGGAGCGCGTCTTCGGCGCGCTTGCGCGCCGTAATGTCGGTATGGGTGCCGACGGCGCGGATCGGCGTACCGTCGGCCCGCCTTTCCACCACCTTGCCGCGGTCGAGCACCCACAGCCATGCGCCGTCCTTGGTCAGCAGGCGGTGTTCGGCTTCGTAGACCGGCGTGCGGCCCTGCAGATGGGCGTTGAGCGCCGCCTCGACGGCCGCCTTGTCCTCCGGGTGGACCCGGCTCACCCAGAAATTACGGCGGGGTTCGAGGGCGCCCGGCGCGAAGCCGAGCATGGCTTCCAGGCGGGGGCTGAAATAGACGTCGCCGGTGATCACGTTCCAGTCCCACAGGCCGTCCTCGGTCCCTTCGAGGGCCAGTTTGAGGCGCTCCTCGCTGATTCTCAGCGCATTCCTGGCGTGGCGGCGGGAAATCTCGGCACCGATCCACTGGGCGAAAAGCTGGATCAACGAGAAATCGCTTTCGCCGAACGGGCGCTCGCGCGGCTCTGGGCCCGAGAAGTTGAGCGTCCCGTACCGCCGGCCGTCGACCATGATCGGAACCCCGATATAGGATTCCAGCCGGAAGGCCTGGTAGCAGGGGTGGTCGCGGATATGGCTTTCGCCGGCCCTGTCGAAGCCGGTCGGGCTGTTGGCGGCCAGCGTGTGGGCGCAATAGGTTTGGCCGAGCGAGAAGATGGCGCCGGCCGGCGGCGCTCCCTCGGGGCCGACGATGTGCTCGACGAAGTAGCTGTCGCCCTCGACGTGGCTGACGATGCCGATCGGCAGGTTGAAGGTCTCGGCCCCCAGGACCAGCAGGCGGCGAATCTTTTCGTCGAAGGCCAGCGACTGGTCGACCGTGATGTCCTGCAACTGGCCGCGCGAGCGCGCGTAATGCCGCAGCGTCTGCTCGGCCGTCTTCTGTTCGGTGACGTCGGTCAGCGTGCTGACGAAGCCGGTCACCCGGCCTTCGCCGTCCCGGTGCGAGGTCGTCTGTCCGATCACCCAGGTGGCATGGCCGCTGGCCTTGAGGAACCGATACTCGATGGCGAAGGCCTTGCCCTCGGCGGCGCACGCCTCCCAGGTGGCCAGAACGCGATGCCGGTCCTCGGGATGCAGCGCGTCCTGCCAGCCCGTCCCCAGCATACCCGTCTCGCTGAGTCCGGTGATCTCGGCGCACTTGTCGTTGGAATAGCGGCAGTTGCCCATGGGGTCGGTATAGAAGATGCCGACCGGCGACACCTGCGCCAGGGAATGGAACCGCCGCTCCGATTCCGCCAGCGCGACGACCGTTTTGCGGCGGCTGACGATCTCGTCGCGGAAGGCCCCGAGGGCGACGGCGATGGCGCCGATCTCGCCGGGAATGCGGCCCCGGTCAACCGGGATGTCGACGTTGCCCCGCACCAGTTCGGCCAGCGCGACCACCACCTGATTGATCGGGCGGGTGATGCTGCGTCCGAGCGCCAGCCCCAGGAAAACGCAAACGACCAGACCGAAGGTACCGACCCCGATCATGATCAGAATGTTCGTATGGGCCTGCGCCAGCGCCGCCGCCGCGGATGCCGTCGCGGCGTTCTCCACCTGATGGACCAGCCGCTCGACCTCCGAGGAGAGGTTTTTCTGCTCGATGGCGATCGACGGCAGCAGGCGGGCGGCCTCCGCCCGATTGGCGGTCTCCAGCAGGAAAAAGATGCGCTGGGCGGCGCTCCCGTAACGGTTCTGGGTAAGCTGGATGCCGTGCAAGGCTACGAGAAGCCCGCGGAATTCGTCCTGGAGCGCCGGTTCTGCGGATTGCCGAAGGGTCGTCTGGGTCATCAGGACGGCGACGCGAAGCTGGTCCTCGAGGCGAGTCCCCAGGACGGCGAAGCGGTGGGTCTGGGCGCTGAAATCGGCGACACTGGCTCCTGCGTCGGCGGTGCCGGTTTCGGCCAGCCGCATGGCTTTCTCGAAACTCACCGCCTGCTCAAGCTGGTTCACCGTGATCGACGTCAGAACGCCAAGCAGCGGCAATTCCTCGCGGGTCACGCCGGTCAAACGGTCGGCGACGCGCGACGTTGCCAGGATGGCGACGCCGGTCACCGACGCCGTGACCAGAAAACCGGCGACGACGAGGCCGACGATGCGGATCGATATTTTCATGGCGTCAGGGTCGGCAGGCTGGGTCCGCTTCCCTCCGCTGTCTGCCGCCGGGCCAGCGCGGCGTCGGCGAGCACACGGTTGGCGTCCTCCGGGCGCTTCAGCCGGCGCAGGACGTCGGCGTAGGCCCTGGCCGAGCGGGCCACTTCGACGTCGCCCGGCGCCAGGGCGGCCTGGCGGATGGCCAGCGCCCGCCGCAACAACGGCTCGGCCGCCGCCGGGTTCCCGCCGCGCAGCAGCAGTTGCGCCAGGTTGGAGAGATCGCCGGCCACCGCCTGGTGATCGCCGCCCAGGATCGTCTCGTCGATGGAAAGCGCCCGCCGGTAAAGCGCCTCGGCCTCCGCCGGCTGGCCCGCCGCGTAGCGCACGAAGGCCAGCCGGCTCAAGGCCTTCGCGACCTCGGGATGGGCGGCGCCACGCAGCCGTTCCGTCACCTCGACGGCGCGCCTCAGCAAGGTCTCCGCCTCGGCCACGGTCCCGTCCTGGAAGATGGCCGTCGCCTGCCGGGTCAACAACGTGGCGATGAGACCGTCCGAGCCCTCCGGCAGCAGAGCGAGGGCCCGGGCGAACAGCTTGGCGGCGGCGGCAAAGCGGAACTGGGCCATTTCCAGATCGCCGGCGAGGGTGGCGGCGCGCACCGCCGCAAGGTGGCGCTTCTCCGCCGCGTCGGCCATCCGGCGGCCGGCGGTCCCGAAGCGGGCGCCGGCCTTGTCCAGGGCGTCGATCGCCGCCTCGAAGTCGCCCCACTCGAGCGCGCGTGTTGCCGCCGCGACCATGACGTCGGTTTCGTCGGCCGGGTCGGCGGCGGCTGCGAGTTCGTCCAGGGTCGCCCGGCCGGCCGCGAGGTCGGCCCGGAAGGCGTCGATGCGCGCATCGACGGCGGCCGGCGCCAAACCGCGCTGGCGCAGGATCGAGCGCAACGCCGTCGGCGCGGCGTCTGCGGGCGGCGGCGCGGTATCGGGGGCCGGCGGCAAGGCCATGGCCGGCGGTTCGGCGGCGGGGATCTCGGTCGGCGCAGCGGCGACGGCGCGCGGCCGCGCCCACAGGTAGCCGACGACAATGCCAAGGCCGAGGACGGCGAACGTGGTGGCGATCAGGGCGGCGCCTTCGGGACTCGCCGCCGTCTTCCATAGCGCCGTCCATGCCGGGTGGTCCCTGACGGCGGTCCAATCCCACCCGCTCGCGAGGCTGCGCACCCAATCGACGGCGCGGCTGAAGAACTCCGCCATCGTCGCCCCTGCCCTTTCGCTAGGCGTTTGAAATACAACATAGAATATAACATCGTATCATCGCATGCCGGGGCGACCGTGGCAACCGGCTCGACGCGGCGGCCATTGACGGACGACGGCCGGCCACTCAAACTCGCGCCATGTTTTCCCTAGGTCTCCTCGGCGGTCCGCAGAGCTTCGATCCGCTTGTGCTGCTGGTGATTGCACTCGGCCTCGAGGCCGGGCTGGCCACGCTGCCGGGCTTCACCCGGCTGGCGGCGGTGCCGTCGCGGCTGGCCCGCCGGCTGGTTTCGGCGCTCGACGCCAAGCTCAACCGCGAACGGCGCAGCGAAATGGACCGCGCGCTGCGCGGCGCCATCGTTGCGCTGGGGCTGGCGGCGGCGGCGGCGGTGCTGGGTTGGGGCATCGCCTGGCTCGGCCAAAACCATCACTTCGGGTGGATCGTCGAACTCGCCCTGATGGTCGCCCTGATCGACCAGGGCCGGCGCTATGCGGGCGTCCGCGCCGTCGCCACGGCCTTTTCAGCCGGCCACCTGGAGGCGGCTAGGTTGGCCCTTGACGGGCTGGTGACGCTGGACCCCGGGCGCATGGACGAACACGGCGTGGCCCGCGCCGCCGTCGAATCGGCGGCGGAAGGGTTCTGCACCGGCGCCGTGGCGCCGGCCTTCTGGTATGCCCTGTTCGGCTTTCCCGGTCTGGCGGTGAGTTCGGCGGCGGCGGTGATGAACGAGGTGCTCGGCCATCGCACCCCGCGCTACCGGGCCTTCGGGATGGCGGCGGCCCGCCTCAACGACATCCTGATGCTGATCCCGGCGTGCCTGGCCGGCCTCTGCGTGGTTTTCGCTGCCGTCGTTGCGCCGACCGCCAGGCCCGGGCGGGCGTTCGCCACCATGGTCCGCGACGCCGGCCGGCATCGCTCGCGCCATCTCGGCTGGCCGGTGGCGGCCATGGCCGGCGGCCTCGACGTCGCCCTGGCGGGGCCGCGCCAGTACGCCGGGCTGGCGATCCCCGACCCCTGGATCGGCGGCGGCACCGCCCGCTTGGCCGGCCGCGACATCCGCCGCGCCCTCTACCTCTATGCGGTCGCCTGCCTGGTCAACGCCGGATGGGTGGCGGCGCTGGTGCTGGTGCGGCTCGGCTTGGCGTCGTGACGCTACCGGCCGCTCAGGGGGCGGCCAGCACCTGGCGCAGGGGGTCGGCCTGCGGATTGCTGAAATTCTGGCCGAACAGGATGGCGTCCGGCGTCGCGCCGGGGCCGTAATAGGCCTCGTTGTAGTCGTTGCGCCGGGCCAGCACGGAACCCTCGATGGAGCCCCCGGCGTAAAGGCCGGCGGCGTACGAGAACACCACCACGTCGGCGCCGAGGTTGGTGGTCACCGCGCCCTCCATGCCGCCGCCGACGGTGCCGACGGTGATGCCGAGGTCGGCGCCGACCTTGCCCTGATGCTTGACCACGGCCTGCACCGCCTTCTGGGTGCGCAGGATCAGGATGGTTTCCGCCACCTGGCCGCCGATCTGCAGGCCGACGCTGCCGGCCCCCAGGGTGTAGAAGGCCGGCGCGCTCCAGCCGCCCGACGGCTGGCGGGCCAGCATGACGCCGCTGCCGTATTCGGCGCCCAGGATGAAGCCGGCCCGGTAGGCGCCGGGAAGCACGACGACGCCCTGGGCCTTGGCCAGCAGATCGCGGAAGACGGCGGTCTGCGGCACTTGCCTCTGCTTGAAGGTGTCGACCGTCCAACGGGCCTTGTCGACCAACTCCTCGGCCTCGGCGGCCGGCGACGACGTGCGGCTGCAGGCCGCCGCCAGCAGGCCGGCCAGCAAAGCCAGGGCCAGAAGGGTTCTTTTCATCCCATTCTCCCAGTGGTTGTTGGTGGGGTGCCGGCAGACTAGCACGGCCCTCCGCCCGAAGGCCACCCGCCGGCGCCTATTCGCCCTGCTGGAGCAGCAGGCCATGCACCCGGGCCTGGCGGAACATGACCAGGAAAAAGGCGGTGCCGGCGACGAGGTAGAGAACGTTGAGGCCCACCGCCCAGGCGAACAGGCCGACATCGAAGACATGGTCGAAAAGAACCGCCCGCATGCCCTCGAACACATAGGCCGAGGGCAGCGACCACGACACCGGCTGCAACCAAGCCGGCAGCGCGGAAATCGGGTAATAGACGCCGCTCACCGGGGCCAGCAGGAAGATGCCCAGCCAGCACAGGCTTTCGACGCCCAGCCCGAAGCGCACCAGCAGGCCCGAGACGAACAGCCCGACCGCCCAGCCCAGGACCAGCAGGTTGACGAAGAAGGCCAGTAGCGGCAGCCCCATGGCGAACACCCAGACGTCGTAGAAGGGCCATGCCAGGAGGGCGGCCGGTCCGACGCTGAGGGCCGTGCGGATGAAGCTCATGACGACCAGCGAAAGGGCCATTTCGTAAGGCCGGAGCGGGGTGATGAAGATCTGCCCCAGGTTGCGCGCCCACATCTCCTCGATGAACGACACCGACAGGCCGAGGTTGGCGCGATAGAGCACGTCCCACAGCAGCACCGCTGAAATCAGCACGCCGGCCGCCTGGGCGACCCACGAACTGTGCGACACGAAGAAGTTGGTGATGAACCCCCACAACACCATCTGGACCAGCGGCCAGTAGGTAAGCTCGAGCACGCGCGGCCACGAGTGCCGATACATGTAAAGATGCCGGAGCACCATGGCGCCGATGCGGCGTGCCGAAAAGGCCGACGGCCTCATCGCCCGGCCTCCCGGGCGCGCTCTTCGGCGGCGGGCTGGCGGCGCCTGGCGATGTCGAGGAAGACCTCCTCCAGCGTGCTGCGGCCGTAGCGGGCGATGAGGTCCGCCGGCGAGCCCTGATCGACGATGACCCCGGTGCGCAGCATGAACACCTGGGTGCACAGGCGCTCGACCTCGGCCATGTTGTGGGAGGCCAGCAGCAGGGTGGCGCCGGTGCGCCGCTGGTAGTTCTCGAGGTAGCCGCGCACCCAGTCGCCGGTGTCGGGATCGAGCGAGGCGGTGGGCTCGTCGAGCAGCAGGAGTTGCGGTTGGTTCAACAGTGCCTTGGCCAGGGTGACGCGCGTCTTCTGGCCGGCCGACAGCGTTCCCGTCGGCTTGTCCAGGAAGGCCTCGATCTCGAGGTCGCGGGCCAGCGCGGCGATGCGGTCCTTGACGTTATCCAGGCCGTAGAGGTGGCCGTATACGGTCAGGTTCTCGCGCACCAGCAGGCGGCGCGGCAAATCGACGTAGGGCGAGGAGAAGTTCATGCGGGGCAGCATGCGATAGCGGTGGCGGATCATGTCGCCGCCGAAGATCGCGACCTCGCCCGAGGTGGGCAGCAGGAGGCCGAGCAGGATCGAGATGGTGGTCGTCTTGCCGGCGCCGTTGCCGCCCAAAAGCGCCGTCGTGCTGCCCGCCGTGACGGTGAACGAGATGCCGTCGACGGCCCGCACGTCGCCGAAGCATTTGACCAGGTTCGTCACCGCGACGACGGGCTCGGTGTCGGGGCCGCTCATGGCCGGGTCAGCTCCGTTCGATGCGCCGTTTCAGGCGCAGCAGTTCGCGCCGCCGGTTGTCCTCGGCGATGAGGGTTTCGACGTGGCGGCCCTGGAAGAAGCGGATGCCGACCGACTGGCCGAAATCCACCGCCTCGCGGTCGTCGCAGCGGCACATGACGACGCGCGACTGGCCGGCCCGCTTGACCATGGCGCGGACCCCTTCCTGCATCTCTTCGCCGCCGTCGGCCATCTCGGGGTCCCACAGCAGCTTGACGAAATCGGCGCCCAGCCGTTCGCGATCGAGCAGCGGCATGACCTGATGGGTCATGGCGTCGATGCAGATGCGATAGCCGCGCTGCTGGATGAAGTTGCGGGCGAACAGGAAGGCGCCGAGGTCGGCGAACACCTCGGCCTTGTCGATCTCGACCACCAGCGAGCCGCGGCGGCTGGCCGTGATGGCGTCGTCGAAGGCCAGGAAGTCGGGCGACAGGATGGTCGAGACGTTGAGGTTGAAGCTGATGTCGCCGGTAAACGTGATGTGGTCGGTCCTGGACAGCATGGCCAAGACGCGGCGGTCGAGGCTGCTGGTGAGATGCTGGAACAGCCAGCGGTTGCCAGCCAGGTTGACGTCCGGCAGCAGGGTCTCGCGCAGATCGTGGATGGAGATGAACAGTTCGCTGAAGGCGGGTTCCGGCACGCCCTTCGCCGTCACCCCGCAGATATACTGCCGGCGCACCAGGTTGGACAGATCGGCGCGCACCAGCGCCACCTCGACGCGGCTCAGCACCTCGGGCGTCAGCGGCGTGCCGCTCGACTGGCGGGCTTTCAGCGCCTGGCGGGCGTCGCGCGTGGCGCGGGCCGTTTCGGCGGTCTCGCCGTCGTCGTCGGTCAGGCTGCGGGCGAAGCGCAGGATTTTTTCGTATTCGCGGTCGACGGCGTACCAGACGCAGAAACTACGGGCCTCGTTGGCCTCGTCGGCCAGCATCGGATCGTCGCTGAAGAGATAGCGGATCTTTTGGATCGCCGCCTCGGTGTCGGCGTGCGCCTCGGCCCTGTAGATGAAGAACAGATCGGCGTTCTTGAGCGTGAACAACTGGCCGCTCAGGGCCTTGACCAGCGGCTCCAGGTTGGCGGCGGCGGCCCGCACGTGGGGCTCCCGGCGATTGAAGGGACGCAGGCCCGACAGGCGGACATGCACGGCCCGGCGCGCCGCCTTGTGCTTTTCCAGGCGCCGCACGTAGTCGAGCAGAAGGTTTTCTTGGCTGGGCATCCGCTACATCAATCCCTTGCTCGCCATGGCGTCCACCAGCTTGTCGACGAAGAACCCCTGGAAACGGTGGAGTCCCAGGTTCAGCCCCCAGCGGATGGCGTCCTCGCTTTCGGCCCGGGCCAGCACGAACTTGTCGGGGCCGATGTAGCCGATCATGTCGGCGAGCTCGGCATGCTGGTGGCTCCGCTGGTCGCGGCCGAGGTCGGGGCTCCAGTTGATCTTGATGAAGTCGGGTTCCAGCAGGCCGGGATCGAAGAACTGCAGCGCCATCGGGAACAGGCCGTCGACCAGCAGCCGGTAGCCGCGCTCGCGCAGCCACTGCCGGGCCTGGATGAAGGCGCCCATGTCGGCGACGATGTCGACCATCTGGATTTCGACGATCACCTTTTGCGTGTGGCCGCCGATCTGTTCGTCGAACACCCGGAACTCCGGCGACGTCACGCTGCCGACGTGCAGGTTGAGGCTGATGTCGTCCTTCAGCGTCGCGAAATTCATGCGGCCGATCACCGCCAGCATGCGCCGATCCAGGATGTCGGCCATGTAATGAAACAGCCACGGGCTGGCGAACAGGTCGATGTCCGGCGCGATCCGGTGCCGAAGCTCGGCCATCGCCACGTAGTGCTCCTTGAACAGGATGCGCCGGCCGCGGTCCGGCCGCACGTCGACGGCGGGTTGCTGACGCACCACGTCGGTCAGGCGCAGCGCCTGCAGGCGCTTCTCCAGGTGGACCAGCCGGGCGGCGTCGAGGGGGACCGCCGGCGGGTCACCGGCGCCCGGCCGGGCGGCCGCTTCCCGCTGGTCCTGGCGCAGTTCGTCCTCGCGCCTGGCGATGGCGTCCTCAAGATTGGTGAGGTCGGCCCATTCCGAAAGATCGTACCAGGTGGCGAAGCGATCCGCCCCGTCGACCGTCTCCTCGGCGGTCAGCGGGTCCTCGGCGAACAACGCACGGAGCTTGTAGATGGCGGTGTCGATGTCCTCGACGCGCACGTTGCGGCAGATCAGGGCGACATCGGAATTGGCGAGCACATAGAGCGTGGCGTCGAAATGGTTGATCAGGGTGTCGAACGAGCGCACGCCGATGCGCACGAAATGGGTCTTGCGGTACGGCGCCTGCAGCTCCGACAGATGGCACAGCACGGCGCAACACCCCGCCGGCGCGCGCTCCAGTCGCCGCAGGTGGCCGAGCAGCAGGCTTTCTTCGCTGACGCCGTTCGGGCTCGCTGCGGCGGGGATGCGGGGGTCGGCCATCCTCAACACTCACTCGTTCTGAACGGGGGCGTTCTGCCGGTTGATATACGCAAAATAGTCCGTACCTGTTAACACATGACGAAGAACCGCTTTTCCGGCGTGACACAGGCGATAGCCCAAGCCGCCGCCGCCGTCCAGGGCCGTCTTCGACCTCCGCTTCGCCTCGCCCGGTTTCGGACAAGGAGCCGCTTGAGGGGAGGATCGGACCGCGCGATGATAGTCGCATCGATGGGGCCTGTTCAACACGACGTCCGGACGAAGGCGAATCCCGAGCGGCCGCGCGTCCCCGAGGGGCGGCGCGTCTACGCCGTCGGCGACATCCATGGCCGCGACGATTTGCTGGCGCGCCTGCACGACCTGATCGCCGAGGACGCGGCCGCCGGCGGCGCCACCCGCAACAACCTGGTCTATCTCGGTGACTACATCGACCGCGGTCCGGCCTCGCGCCAGGTCATCGAGCGCTTGGCCGGCGAACCGTTGGCGGGTTTCGAGACGGTTTTCCTCAGGGGCAACCACGACGACTTCCTGCTCCGATTCCTCGACGACGGCGGGCCGGCCGACGCGTGGCTGATGAACGGCGGCATCGCCACCCTGGCCAGCTACGGTATCGAGATGGCGTTCCCGCCCGGCAACCCGGCCGAAATTGACGGCATCCGGCGCGACCTCGCGCGGCGCCTGGGGTCGGCGCACCTGGAATTCCTGCGCCGCCTTAAGCCCAGCCACGCCGTCGGCGACTACCTGTTCGTCCATGCCGGGGTGCGGCCGGGGGTCGGTCTGGCCGAGCAGACCCCCCTCGACCTGATGTGGATTCGCGGCGATTTCCTCGACTGGGACGGCCCTTTCGGCGCCATCGTCGTGCACGGCCACACCATCGCCCCCGTCCCCGTCTTCCGGCCGAACCGTATCGGCATCGATACCGGCGCCTATTCCTCGGGCCGCCTGACCTGCCTGGTGCTCGAAGGCGGCTCGCGACGCCTGCTGCAGACTTGAGGCGACATCGCCCTTTTGGCTTTCCCGGCCGGTCCCTTCCGATGTAGGGTCCGCTCAGGACAAGCCGGCCAATCGGCGGGGGGATCATGCATTCACGCAAACGGGTATTGGTGACCGGCGGCGCCGGGTTCCTGGGTTCGCACCTGTGCGAGCGGCTGCTGGCCGACGGGGCCGACGTGCTGTGCGTCGACAACTTCTTCACCGGGGTGAAGGAGAATATCGCGCCCCTGCTCAAGGACCCCTACTTCGAGCTGCTGCGCCACGACGTGACCTTTCCCCTCTACGTCGAGGTCGACGAGATCTACAATCTGGCCTGCCCAGCCTCGCCCGTGCATTACCAGTACGACCCGGTGCAGACCACCAAGACCAGCGTGCACGGCGCCATCAATATGCTGGGCCTCGCCAAGCGGACCGGCGCCAAGATCCTCCAGGCCTCGACCAGCGAGGTCTATGGCGATCCCGAGATCCACCCGCAGACCGAGGATTACCGCGGCAGCGTCAACCCGATCGGCCCGCGCGCCTGCTACGACGAGGGCAAGCGCTGCGCCGAAACGCTGTTCTTCGACTATCGCCGCCAGCTTGGCGTCAACATCCGGGTGGCCCGCATCTTCAACACCTATGGGCCGCGCATGCACCCGGACGACGGGCGGGTGGTTTCCAACTTCATCGTGCAGGCGCTCAAGGGCAACCCGATCACCGTTTACGGCGACGGCAACCAGACCCGCTCGTTCTGCTATGTCGACGACCTGGTCGACGGCCTGGTGCGCCTGATGGCGGCGCCCGACGAGGTCACCGGCCCCCTCAACCTCGGCAACCCGCGCGAGATGACCATCGGCCAACTGGCCGAAACGGTCGTCGCCATGGTGGGCTCGGGCTCGTCGGTCCAATACCGGCCGTTGCCGGCCGACGATCCGACCCAGCGCTGTCCGGACATCTCGCTGGCCAAGGAGAAACTGGGCTGGACGCCGAAGGTGGCGCTGGAGGACGGGCTGGCCCGCACCATCGATTATTTTCGCCGCACCCTCTAGGCCGGCGGCACCCGGGCGGCCAGGAGGGCGCGCATGACGGTCGGCAAAGGTTTCGAGAAGGTCGCCTTCGAGCCCGCTGCGCTGTTGTTCGACGAGGGGCAGCCGGGCGACGCCGCCTACCTTATCACCAGCGGCGACGTCGAGATCCGCGCCGGGGTGCGCACCGGCAGCCCGCGCATCCTGGCCCGCTGCGGCAAGGGTGCCGTGGTCGGCGAGATGGCGCTTTTGGACAAGCGGCCGCGCATGGCCGCCGGCGTGGCGCTGACCCGGGTCGAGGCCATCCGCATTTCGTGCCAGGAGTTCCTGGCCCGCCTGGATGCCGTCGACCCGGTCATGAAAAGCGTCATCGAGATCCTGGTCGGGCGCGTGCGCGACCTCTCCGACGAGGTGGCCGAACTCAAGCGCATGGATTGGCGGCCGAGCGGCGGGGCGTGACGGTTTTCCAAAAAAGAAGGCCCGCCGCGATGCGGCGGGCCGAACTGCAATGGCACGGAAGATGGGCTCACGGACCGGGAGAGACGGCCGGGGCCGACCCGGGGGTGACGTCGGTCCCGGTGCTGGCATCGACCGTGCCGTCGTCGGCTTCCTCGCCAGGCTCCTCATCGCCGGCGCCGGCGGCAACGGCTTCGGCGGCGGCCGAGAAACCGACCGCCGAGGTCGGCGACGCATTGGCCTTGGCCTGATCCGCCGCGTTCATGGCACCGGCGATTCCCTGCACCGAGGGGCCGCCGGGGTGCGACCAGCCGGCGCCGATCAGGCCGGCCTCCAGTTCGGTGACGTCAACGCCGAGGGTATCGGCCAGCGAATCGAGCGTGGCCTTGCCGACCGTGGCGCGATCCCGGCTGCGAGTCTGGGTCTGCGTCTGGGTTTGAGTCTGCGTCTGCGTACGGCTGCGGTCGCGAGCCGTTTCGCCCTTGGCGGCGCCGCGGCTGGCTTCGGGTCCGAAGGCCGACGGGCTGGCCGGACCGGCCTCGAAACCCTTGGCCTGGCCCGGCGCCGTGCCGCCGTGTCCGGGATTCGACGCGGACGCGCCGGCGGTTCCGCCACCGCTACGGCCGTTGGCGTTGCCGCGGCCGACCGAGCCCGGCTCGCTGGACGTGCCGCTCGCGGCGCTGCTGTCGGGACCGCCTGGGCTGTCGGCGCCGCCGCCGTTGCCGTTGCCGTTGCCGCCACTATTGCCGCTATTACCGCCACTATTGCCGTTGCCGTTGCCGCCGCCATTGCCGCCGCCGTTGCCGTCCTTGGCGAAGGCGGCCTTGTCGATCGGCAGGAAGCTTCCGGCATCGAGGCCGAACGGCGCCGCCGCCAGCGCGATGGCGAGGGCGCCGGCCACCGACGCCATGATGGCGGCGCGGCCGGCGAATCCGCCTGGCCGCAAGTCCGATACGTGCTGTCTTTCCATGGCGTTACCTCGGTTCATCTCTGTCCATCCCGTCGCTTCGGCCCTGGACCGGGCCATCCGGACGCATTCCGTCCTCGTGGCGACAACGGGCCGGGCGGTGAAAAATTCCGGCGTCGGTCGAGGATAATTTTTTTGGGCCGGGGCGGGAATAACCGGATAATTGGGCCGTTCTCAATCCAACGATGGCGGGGCGTGTGCGGGTTGGCAAGGGTGGACCAGATATTCCGGGACGGGCTGATCGAACTGTTGCCGCGGCTGCGGCGCTTCGCGCGCGCCCTGGCCGGCCGTCCCGACCAGGCCGACGACCTGGTGCAGGCGGCCCTGGAGAAGGCCCTGACGAAGTCCCAACAGTGGCGGGGCGGGACGCGGCTCGACAGCTGGATGTTTCGCATCGTCCAGACGACGTGGATCGATACCTGCCGCGCGGCATCGATCCGCGGGTCCCATCTCGAGGCGGTGGACCCAGAAACGGTGGCGGATTACGGCCCTTTGCGGCGTATCGAGGCGCGCCTCACCCTGGCCGCCGTCCGCCAGGCCATCCGCGCCCTGCCCGATCCGCAGCGCGCCGTCCTGGGGCTGGTCTGCGTCGAGGGGCTGTCCTACCGCGAGGCCGCCGACGTGCTCGGCATTCCGGTCGGCACGGTGATGAGCCGGCTGTCCCGCGCCCGCCTGTCGCTCGACCGCATGGTGGGGGCGGGGCCGGTGGCGGAACGGCCACAGGAAACGAACGAGGTCGGTCATGGAACGGTTTGAGCTGAGTACCCTGATGGCCTATGCCGACGGCGAACTGGATGCCGAAACCGCCCGCGAGGTCGAGGCCCATCTGGCCTCGTCGGCCGAGGACCGCGAAACGGTCCGGGCGATGAGGCGCAGCGCCACGCTGGCCCGCGCCGCGCTCAACGAGCCGCTCACCGAGGCGGTGCCCGAACGCCTCGTCGCGACGGTGACGGCGGGCCGGCGGCCTCGCGCCCTCCCGTCGTCCTGGCGCGCCCTGGCGGCGGCGCTGGCCGGCCTGATGATCGGCGTCGGCGGGACCATCGGCGGGCTTTATCTCGGCGACCGCTCCGCAGCCCCGGGGATGACGGTCGCCGACCTCAGCCTGCGCGAGGGCACCCTGCAACAGACCCTGGAGAAGAAAGTCAGCGGCACCGACGTCCGCTGGCAAAATCCCGACTCCGGGCATTCCGGCGTCATCGCGCCGGTCCGCACCATGCAGCGGGCCGATGGCACCTTTTGCCGCGAGTACCGGGAGACGGTGGTGATCGGGGGCGTCGTCGACCGCCGGTTCGGGGTCGCCTGCCGCCAGGCGGACGGCGTGTGGAAGGTTCGCTACGAGATCCTGCCGAAAGACGAAGACGCCATCAGCCGCGGATCATGACGCCCCCCCTTCCGACGCTGCCGGGACGCGTGCTGGCCATCGTCGCGGCGGCCTGCATCGTGGCCGCCTGCCAGAACGCCAGCGAAGGGTTCGAGAACCTGAAGGCCACGCTCACGTCGGCCAACCTGGCCTACGTCGAAACCCGCAGCGGCGGACCGGCGCTGCCGCCGGCGCCCCTGCCCGAATACGGCGTCGGCGACGCCTTCGCGTTCGACAACAACCGCGTCCACACCGTCGCCGCCGTCGACGGCGCCACGATCCGCTGGGACGCCGGGGCGGACTTCCGCTATGCCACCCTGCGCAACTTCGCCCTGCCCCGACTGTCCTGGTCGTGGAAGCGGAATGACGGAACCACCGCGTCGGGAACGGCAAAACCCGACGTCGCGCCCAAGGCGCTGTGGCCGCTCAAGGTCGGCAACCGCACGGCCTATTCCTCCAGCGATACCTATCGCGACGGCGACGACAAACCGTCGTCCTATCTGCAGGAGTGGAAATGCTGGGTGGCGGGCACCGAGACGGTGGCGGTGCCGGCCGGACGATTCGACACCTTCGAGATCGTCTGCGACCGTCGGTACGGCGGCCACTGGGCGCAACGCAGCCGCTGGTACTATGCCCCGGCGGCCGGCCATTACGTGCGGCGCATCCTGGATTTTTCGGGGGCCGATTCCCAGAAGATGGACCTTGTCGCCTATGGGCCCAGACCGCTGTCCCTGCCTGCCGCCGCCGCCCGCCTGCGGGCGGAGACGGTGCAGCGGGCCCTGGAAAAGACGAAAAGCGGCCAGACGGTGACGGCCAACGGTGGCGGCTATGCTGTCGCCGTCACGCCGCTGCGCACCGTCCGCACGCCGGCGGGCGCCTTCTGCCGCGACTACCGGCAGGAAATCTCGGTGCGCGGCCGCACCAGCCAACAGCAAGGCAGCGCCTGCCGCGACGGAAAGGGCATCTGGCAAAGCCGCTGAGGGAAAGATCCGGGGCGAACGCCGCTACGCCGCGGCGGCTTCGATCGGAAGGCCGGCCGCCCGCCACTCCGGCAGTCCATCCTCCAGGCGGTGCGCCTTGAAGCCGCGGGCGCGCAAAGCGGCGACGGCCTCGAACGAGAGCACGCAGTAGGGGCCGCGGCAATAGGCGACGACGTCCTGCGTGGGGTCGAGTTCGGCCAGCCGCGCCTCAAGCTGGTCCAGTGGCATGCTGACCGCTCCCGGCAGGTGGCCCATGGCGAACTCGTCGGCCGGACGGACGTCGAGCACGGTCACCGCCCCCTCGCGCAGGCGGCCGAGCAGTTCGTCGGGCGACACCGGCTCCAGGCTGTCGCGGTCCGCGAAATAGCCGCGCACGATGCTGTCCACCTCGGCGAGATTGCGTTCCGCCACGTGGCGCAGCGCCGAGAGCAATTGCAGTACCCCGTCGTCGGCCAGGTGGCAGAGCACAAACTTGCCGTCCCGGCGCGCCGCGACCAGGCCGGCCCGGCGCAACTGCTGCAAATGCTGCGAGGCGTTGGCGACGGACAGGCCGGTGCGCTCGGCCAGCGCCTCGACGCCCCGCTCTCCTTGCGCCAGGTGTTCGAGGATCTCCAGCCGGTGCGGATGCCCCAGCGCCCGGGCCACCGCCGCGAACTCGGCGAACAGGGCCTGCTTGGGGGTTGTTGACATCGCCGGCCTCCTATCGTTATATCATTCAAGAGATTAATTGAATGTATGGTCTCCGAGGAGGCTTGGCAAGGACCGGAAGGACGCCTGGCGATGAAGATCCTGCTGATTCTCAACGACCCGCCCTACGGCACCGAACACTGCTACAACGCGCTCAGGCTGGCCCACACCCTCATGAAGAAGGACCCCGAGGCCGAGATCACCGTCTTCCTGATGGCCGACTCGGTGGTCGCCGCCCGCAGGGGCCAGAAGACGCCTGACGGTTATTACAACATGGAGCGCATGGTCCGGCGGGTGGCCCTCGGCAAGGGCGGCGTGTTGATGTGCGGCACCTGCATGGACGCGCGCGGCATGACCGACGACGACCTCTTGGACGGCGCCCGTCGAAGCACCATGGACGAACTGGCGGCGGCGACGCTGGCCGCCGACAAGGTCCTGGTGTTCTAGGCCATGCGGCGGATCTATCTCGACCATAACGCCAGCACGCCGCTGGCGCCCGAGGTCGCCGCCGCCATGGAAGGCGCGATGGAGGAGGCGTTCGGCAATCCCTCCAGTCCCCATTGGGCGGGCGTCCCCGCCCGTCGGGGGATCGAGGAGGCCCGCCGGCAGGTCGCCGGCCTGCTCGGCTGCGACCCTGGCGAGGTGGTGTTCACCAGCGGCGGCAGCGAATCCAACAACATGGCGCTCAAGGGCGCCTTCTTCGCCAGCCAACGCCCGCGTCGGCACATCGTCACCACCAGCGTCGAGCATCCGGCCATCGTCGCCCCGCTGCGTTTCCTCGAACGCCTGGGCGCCGAGGTCACGTGGCTGGCGGTCGACGCCACGGGGCGCATCGATCCCGCCGACCTGGAGCGGGCCATCACCGCCGACACCATTCTGGTCAGCATCATGCACGCCAACAACGAGGTCGGCACCCTCCAGCCGATCGCCGAATGCGTCGCCATCGCGCGCCGCCACGGCATTCCGCTGCACACCGACGCCGCCCAATCCGTCGGCAAGATCCCGACGCGGGTCGATGATCTCGGCGTCGACTTGCTGACCATCGCCGGCCACAAGCTTTATGCGCCGAAGGGGATCGGCGCGCTTTACGTGCGGGCTGGGACCGCGCTGGAACCCCTGGTGCACGGTGCCGGCCATGAAGGCGGCCGCCGGGCGGGCACCGAAAGCGCCCTGCTGGCGGCGGCGCTGGGTGCGGCCTGCGTTCTTGCCGGCGATCTTTCGGTCATGGAGCGGGTGAAGGGGCTGCGGGATCGCTTCTGGCACGCGCTTCAGCAGCGTTTCGGCGACAAGGTCGCACTCAACGGCCATCCGGAATGGCGGCTGCCCAATACCCTCAACGTCTCCTTCGTCGGGCGCGTCGGCGCCGACATCCTGGCGGCGCTCGACGGCGTCGCCGCCTCGACCGGTTCGGCCTGCCATGCCGGGCGCATCGAACTGTCGCCGGTACTGAAAGCGATGGGGGTGGCCCCCGAAGTCGGCATGGGCGCGATCCGCTTCAGCCTCGGCCGCAAGACGACGGCGGAAGAAGTCGACGCGGTCGTCGAGGCGCTTTCGAGGCTGCCTTTGCTCGCCGCCGGGCGTCGCGCAAATTAACGAATGGCGGCGGGGCGTGACGGGGAAAAGCGGAAAGGATTGGCGCGCCCGGCAGGACTCGAACCTGCGACCTCATGCTCCGGAGGCATGCGCTCTATCCATCTGAGCTACGGGCGCCGCGGGGCGCGACATTACGCTAAGGCCGCGCGTCGGTAAAGTCATTATGGCCGACCTTCGGGAAGGGCCGAATCACGGGGCGGCGGCGGTCAGCACCTGGCGGGCGTGGGTATCGGCGCCGGATGGCAGCGGCCCCTGCGGATCGCCGATCCAGGCGGTGACGTCGGCCCACACGGCGGGGGCCTCGAGGTCGCGCAGCAGCATGTGAAAGCCCTTCTCGTAAAGGGCCGTCCGCTGGTGCCAGCGTTCGGCCGCCGGCAGGCTGCCCAGCATCCGGAAACTGGGCTCCTTGGGGATGATCTCGTCCTTCTCGCCATAGAGCACCAGGGTCCGGCCGGTCAGCCGCGGCGCCGCGGCCAGCGCCGCGTCCATCAGGTCGGCCAGCCCATGGATGGCGTCGACCCGGGTCTCCTTGATGACCAGCGGATCGCGCGACAGCGCGCGCAGCATCTCGATGTTGTCCGACGCCTTGAGGCCGAGCCCCCGGCCGCTGAGCTTGAGCCACGGCACCGTGTAGGAAGCCACGGCAAGGGCGGCGCGTTGATACCACGGCATGGATTCCCGCCCCCACACCGCCGGCGCCACCAGGACGACGCCGTCCACCGCCGGCGGCTCGGGTCCGGTCACCGCCACCATGGTGACGGCACCGCCCATGCTTTCGCCGAGGACATAGAGAGGAACGTCCGGGTGGGTCCGTCGCAGCAGCGCCGCCGCCGCTCCGAGGTCGCCGGTGAGCGCCGGGATGCCTGGCCACAGGCCGCGCATGGCGGTGGCCCCGAAGCCGCGCTGATCGTAGGCGTAGACGGCGACGCCCCTGCCGGCCAGGAAGGCGCCGATGCCGGCGAAGGCGTTCGAATAGTCGTTGAAGCCGTGCAGCGCCAGCACCACCGCCCGGGGTTGTCCCTCCGGGCGCCAGACGCGCAACGGCAATCTGGCGCCGTCGGCGGCGACGAACGCTTCGGTACCCAGCACGGGTTCGGCGACCGGCGGGCCGGCCGCCTCGATGCGCGGCGCGCAGGCGGCGACGACGAGCAGGGCGGCGGCGAGGGCGAGGCGGCGGATCACGGGGCGGTCGCACCCTGCCGGCGGGTCAAGGACAGGAAGATGTCCTCCAGTTCCGCCTCGCGCGTGGTGAGGTCGACCACGCGCAGCCCGGCCTCGCCGACGGCGGCCAGGATCTGGCCACTGTCGGTGCGACTCGGCGGATAGCGGAAGACCAGCCGGCGCCCGTTCATCAGTTCGGGATCGAAACGATGAAGCGCGGCGGGCACCGCCACGAGATCGACGTCCACCGTCACCGTCATCTCCTTGGCGTCGATGCGGTGCAGCAGTCCCTCGGTGGTGTCGCAGGCGATCACCCGGCCGGCGTCGATGATGGCGATGCGGTCGCACAGCGCCTGCGCCTCTTCCAGGTAGTGCGTGGTCAGCAGCACCGTGGTGCCGCGGATGTTGAGTTCGCGCACCGCCACCCACAGGCGGCGGCGAAGGTCGATGTCGACGCCGGCGGTCGGCTCGTCCAGCACCAGCACGTCGGGCGAATGGACCATCGCCTTGGCGACCAGCAGGCGCCGGCGCATGCCGCCCGAAAGGGTGCGGGTGTAGGCGTCGGCCTTGTCGCCCAGTCCGACCAGGTCCAGGATCTCGTCGCTGCGCCGTTTGGAGGGTGGCACGCCGTAAAGTCCGGCCTGCACCTCCAAAAGTTCGCGCGGCGTGAAGAAGGGATCGATGTTGAGTTCCTGCGGCACCACCCCGATGGCGCGCCGCGAGGCCCGCGATTCGGTGTCGATGTCGTGGCCGCTGATGGCGACCGTGCCTGAGGTCTTGATGACCAGCCCGGCCAGGATGTTGATCAGGGTCGACTTGCCGGCGCCGTTGGGGCCGAGCAGCCCGAAGAACGAGCCGCGCGGGATCGCCAGCGTGACGTCGACCAGCGCCGGGTGCGGCGGCCGATGGCGGCTGCCGCGGTAGGTCTTGCAAAGGGCGGTGGTTTCTACCGCGTTGGCGTTCGGGATCTCGGCCATGGAGCCTATATATGGGCTGGGAACGTGGGAATCCGAGGTGCGGCAATCCCGGCGTTGATTGTCCGTCGCCAATCGGTATCATCCCCTCCTCCAGTGGGTCAACGGTGTTGGGAGCTTGGGCATGGACGCGGACGAACCCATTTATGTGAACGACAAGCGGGTGGCCTGCGACGGCAACGGCGGCGCCTTGGGCCATCCCCGCATTTTCCTGACCATGGACCCCGACAAGGAAACGGTCTGCCCCTACTGCTCGCGCCGTTTCGTTTACGCCGGCGACTCCGAAACCAGCGTCGCCCGCTGAGGCGGGCGCCACCCCGGCCGCGTTCCCGAAGGAGGGTCGATGCAGCACGTCTTCCTGATCGACGGCTCGGGGTTCATCTTCCGCGCCTTCCACGCCCTGCCGCCGATGACCCGGCCGGACGGCACGCCGGTGAACGCCGTCTACGGCTTCACCACCATGATCCTGAAGCTGATCGAGGACACCGATGCCGACTACATCGCGGTGGTCTTCGACACCGCGAGGCGCACCTTCCGCAACGAGATCTATCCCGACTACAAGGCCCAGCGCCCGCCGCCGCCCGAGGCCCTGATCCCGCAGTTCGCCCTGGTGCGCGAGGCGGCCCGGGCCTTCAACGTCGCCCAGGTCGAGATGGAGGGCTACGAGGCGGATGATTTGATCGCCACCTACGCCTGCCTGGCCCACGAGAAGGGGGCCAAGGTCACCATCGTGTCGTCGGACAAGGACCTCATGCAGCTGGTCGGCGACGGCATCACCCTTTACGACGCCATGCGCAACCGCGTCATCGGCCCCGACGAGGTGCGCGAGAAGTTCGGCGTCGGCCCCGAGCGGGTGATCGACGTGCAGGCCCTGGCCGGCGATTCGTCGGACAACGTGCCCGGCATCCGCGGCATCGGGGTGAAGACCGCAGCCCAGCTGATCGCCGAGTTCGGCGACCTCGACACGCTGCTCGCCCGCGCCGCCGAGGTGAAGAGGCCGAAGTGCCGGGAAGCCCTGATCGAGCACGCCGAGATGGCCCGCGTATCGCGCCGCCTGGTCACGCTCTGCAAGGACGTGCCGGTGACGGCGCCGCTCGAAACCTTCGTCAAGCGCACGCCGGACGGCCCGGCCGCCATGGCTTTTTTGCGCGAGCAGGCCTTCCGTTCGCTGATCGCCAAGCTGGAGGGCCGCCTCATGGCCGGCAGCCCCGTGCCGGCCGCCGTCGGCGACGCGCCGGCGGTCATTCCGGTGCCGGTGGCCGCCCAGCCGCGCTACGAACTGGTCCAGGACGAGACCGCCCTGGCCTCGTGGATCGCCGCGGCGCACGCCACCGGCTTCGTCGCCTTCGACACCGAAACCACCTCGCTCGACGCCATGACGGCGAAGCTGGTCGGCGTCTCGCTCGCCGTCGAGCCCGGCCACGCCTGCTATATCCCGCTCGGCCACCAGGCGCCGGCCGCCCAGGGGGCGCTGGATTTCGGCGGCGACGCCGCCACCGCCCAATCGGAGATCCGCCAGATCCCGATGGCCCGCGCCATCGAGCTTTTGAAGCCGCTGCTGGAGGACGACTCGGTCCTCAAGATCGGCCAGAACATCAAGTACGACATGCAGGTGCTGGCCAACCTCGGCGTCGCGGTGGCCCCCATCGACGACACCATGCTGATCAGCTACGTGCTCGACGGCGCCCTGCACGGCCACGGCATGGACGAGCTGGCCGAACTCCTGCTCGACCACAAGACGATCCAGTTCAAGGACGTGGCCGGTACCGGCAAGAACAAGGTGACGTTCGACCGGGTGCCGCTCGAAGCGGCCCGCGACTACGCCGCCGAGGACGCCGACGTCACGCTCAAATTGTATAACGTGCTCAAGCCCCGCCTGATCGCCGAGCGCATGGTGACGGTCTACGAAACCATGGACCGCCCGCTGGTGCCGGTGCTGGAGCGCATGGAGCGCTGGGGCATCAAGGTCGACGCCACCGAACTGAAACGCCTGAGCGACGATTTCGCCGGCCGGCTGGTCGACCTCGAGGACAAGATCCACCAGCTGGTCGGCCGGCCCTTCAACGTCGCCTCGCCCAAGCAGCTGGGCGAGGTGCTGTTCGAGGACATGGGGCTGGCGGGCGGCAGGAAGGGCAAGACCGGGGCCTATTCGACCGACGCCGAGGTGCTGGAAGCCTTGGCCGCCGAAGGCCACGACCTGCCGGCGCGCGTCCTCGACTGGCGGCAATTGGCCAAGCTCAAGAGCACCTACACCGACACCCTGATCGGCCAGATCAATCCCCGGACCGGGCGCGTCCACACCAGCTATGCCATGGCCGCCACCTCGACCGGGCGGCTGGCCTCGACCGACCCCAACCTTCAGAACATCCCGATCCGCACCGAGGAGGGGCGCAAGATCCGCCGCGCCTTCATCGCCGAGCCGGGGTTCAAGCTCTTATCCGCCGACTATTCGCAGATCGAGCTTCGCCTGCTGGCCCACGTCGCCGGCATCGAGGCGCTGACGGAGGCCTTTCATAAGGGCCTCGACATCCACGCCATGACGGCTTCCCAGGTCTTCGGGGTGCCGATCGAGGGCATGGACCCGATGGTCCGGCGCAAGGCCAAGGCCATCAATTTCGGCATCATCTACGGCATCTCGGCCTTCGGCCTGGCCCGCCAGCTGGGCATTCCGCGGGGCGAGGCCGACGCCTACATCCAGGCCTATTTCGCCCGCTATCCCGGCATCCGCGACTACATGGAGAAGACCAAGGAAGAGGCCCGCACCAAGGGCGTCGTCGCCACGCTGTTCGGGCGGCGCTGCCCGACGCCGGGCATCGCCGACAAGAACCCGGCCATGCGCAACTTCGCCGAGCGGGCGGCCATCAACGCCCCCATCCAGGGCGGCGCCGCCGACATCATCAAGCGGGCCATGGTGAAACTGCCGGCCGCCCTGGAGGCCGCCAACCTGTCGGCCCGCATGCTTTTGCAGGTGCACGACGAACTGGTCTTCGAGGTGCCCGACGCCGAAACCGAGGCCACCGCCGCCGTCGTCAAGGCGGTGATGGAAGGCGCCGCGAAGCTCGACGTGCCGCTGGTGGTGGATACCGGCATCGCGCAAAGCTGGGACGAGGCGCATTAATTTCGGGGACACCATATTTAATTCAAGAAACGCCTTGTCGCCATTCAAGACAAGGGGGTGAATTAAATATGGTGTCCCCGAAATTTTCTTCACGAACATCCGGCCACGCAGGTGCCCTGGCCGTCGAATTCCATGGTCCTGCCGCTGAGCGGCAGGTGGACCGGGGCCTTGGTGGCCTTGATGAAGGTCTCGGTCTTGCTGCCCGGCTTGACCTTGCCCTTCTCGGTCGCCGCCTCGTTGGCGTGCGACGCGATCACCGATTTCGGCTGCACCAGGTCGTTGACCACATAGGCCGCCTCGGCGGGGCCGGTGCTGAAGATGCCGCCGATGTTCATCACCGCCAGGTTGGCCTTGAGGAACTGGCGCACCACGGTGTCCTGCTCGGCGGTCACCCCGGTGTCGCCTGAAAGATAGGCGACCAGGCCGTTGCTGAATTTCAGCACATAGCCGCCGGGCGGGCCGACATAGGCGGTAAGCCCCGACTCGGCCATGTGCCTGGCGATGTCGCCCTCCAGGAAGGCCGGGCCGATGCCGTTGGAATGGACCGCCGGCACGCTGTAGATGGAAACCCCGCCCAGGGTGCGCACGCCGCCGAAGCGCACCAGCAGCACCTGATCGGCGCTGCCGCCCGCCGCCGGCACCTTCTTGTTGAACCAGCTGTTCATCTCGCCGCCGACGAAGAACTTGGCCTTCTTGCCGACGACGATTTTCACCGTGGCGCTTTCCGGCGTCGCCTTCACCGACATGTCGGGCTTGTCGCAGGTCCCGGCGTCGGGGCCCGAGCCCCAGGCGTCGCCCAGGTGGTCGCCGTGCACATGGCTCAGCAGCACGCCGTCGATGCGGCCCAGCCGCTCGTCCTCCGCCCCGCGCACCGTGCGCCCGGCGTCATAGAGGATGCGCGTGCCGTCCGGGTCCTCGAAAATCATCGCCCTGTCGAAGGCGCAGAACTCGCCGGCATGGCTGCCCAAGGGCGTGACCTTGACGTTGGCCGAAAGGGCCGGCGTCGCCGCCAGCAGAACGAAGCCGACGACCGCCGCCGCCAGCGTACGGTATGCGTGGTGCATAGCTGGTCTCTCCCGTCTCTCGTGGCTCCCCGACAAGGCCCCATCGGAACCTCTTTCCCGATATTCGATCAGGCCCCGGCGATTTCAACAGACGGTTTCACGAACAGCCGAAGGGGTCCCGTATTCCGTGCGCGGGAAAAAAAGCCATATGAAGGAGAGCGGCAACGGGAGGCGGGAATGGCCGATCTGCTGGTCAACATCGACGTGGACGATCTGGGGCGCGCCGTCGCCTTCTACGGCGAGGCCTTCGGGCTCACCGTCGGGCGGCGCTTCGGCGCCTTCGCGGTCGAGATGCTGGGCGGCAACGCCCCCCTCTACCTGCTGGCCAGGCCGGAGGGCTCGCGGGTGTCATCCTCGGCGATGGCCTCGCGGCGCGCCTACGACCGCCACTGGACGCCGGTGCACCTCGACTTCGTGGTCCCCGACATCGAGGCGGCGGTGGCGAAAGCCGAGCGCGCCGGCGCCCGCCTGGAGGGCAAGGTCGGCACCCACCCGTGGGGCCGGCTGGCCACGCTGGCCGACCCCTTCGGCCACGGCTTCTGCCTGATCGAGTTTTTGGGCCAGGGCTACGACGAGATCGCCGACGGCGGGGAGCCGGGACTATAGCACGGTACTAAGCGCTCATTTTTGTCTGTTGGTTGAAAGGCGGCGGGCAAGAAGATGTTTCACAACCTGCGGTCAAGATTTTAAGATCTCTTTCTAACAAGAGGCTGAACAAAGATCTGCTAGCAGGCTGCTTAGCCGTGCCTGTGGAAAGGGAGGAAACCCGATGGCTCGCCTATATGGTTCCGTCCGGCTGCGTCCCACCCGTATTGGGTTTTTGGTGCGTCCCACACAAGAGAACCATCACGTTGTGCGGCGTTTCATGCGCCTGTGTTGTTGCTTGTGGGGTGGCGCATTCAATCCGATCATTCCGGTCGCTAAAGTACTACCTTCAGCATGGAGGGGGAACCGCCATGCTGAAATTACGGGACCGGGTCTTGCCGAAGCCTATGTACGGTTTTTCGAACCCGACGTTTTTGTGGAAGCCGAATCGGGATTGGCGAAAGAAACAGGCATTGTCGATGAAGTCCGAAGACTCGGCCGGGGACGCGTCGTTACCCTCGACAATTTTGTTGAGAGCAAGGAGGTTCATCGGCCCGATTTTGCATACGGCTTGAATATATTCGACCTGTACAAGCACCGGTATGAACAAGAGTTTCAGTTTGTTTCCCGCCACAGAAGGCCGTACGCGTCTTTCGCGCCACACGCTAGCCACGATGCATTTACCGAAGCTGTTTTTGGCATGTTCCCGGAGGCGAAGGACCTTGCATATATAAGCAAGGGATTCGCGGACGTTTTTGATCCGACCGAGCTAAAATGTACACCAAAGACATGTCAGAAATTTTTCGAAAATTCTTACATCTCCCCGCTTCAGGTTTCTCGGTATGGCGTTGAGTTTTCGCCGACAGGTCACACCGATCCAACCGTTTTCGTTTTTGATCCCACTAAGACCATCGATCTCATCGATTTTTGGAATCTCCGCCAGTTCCGCAGCCAAGTTCTGCCAATCCCGCTAAATTGGCTTGGCGACCTTTCTCGATTTGTGCGCCGACGGATTAAGGCCGACCACCGTCCTCTTCCGAATAACCGAAATGGCGTAATGATTCACACTACCGTGGAGTTTTCCCGCTCAATTTCTGATAATCACGCCGGAGCGTTGGCAAGAGAGCATTTGGCCAGCCTCGCCAAAGATTCCTGGGCGTTAAAGTCTTGGTATGACCCGATCTGGCGGCCACCATATCAATGGCGCCATGGGACAATTCAACCACGCAGAACAGAACTCACCTCGGATACCAAGGATTTCGAAGTAGATCCCTACGATGGCGACGGTCACGTTCGTGTGCCCGCTCTATATCCCAATTTTGCTGAACGCTATCATTTTGGCACCAACCACGCGCGTTGGTCGAACGTAGTGACATTCAGCCACTTTGGCCAGGAATCAGAATTCGCGCTTTCCTATCTTCCAAATGTTATGAACTCGGATACAGCACGTCTGACAATGGGAGGCTTTTCTGTTGTCACACGAGAAGGGATCGTGCTGCCACAGCGTTACAAATCGAGCACCAATTCTGTGCTCTTGAAACGACAACAGGACGCTATCTGCAGCTGGATGCGCTCGAAGGGATTTGCCGTACTGCCTTCGGCAGCCGGTCAGAACGCCAACCAAGTAATCAAGGCGGTTGGTAGTTTGCCAGAATGCAGCATTCTCGCTGACGAGAAGACACTGCGTCTTTTGGAGAAAATGTCTAGACGACAAAATAGGACTGCCGCAGTATCAGAATGGAAAGCGTTGCTTTCAAACCGAAAAAAGCTTTCGACATATTTCGATATAGATCTGGATATTTTTGCAAAGCGTAACGTTCTCAGACTCGGTGTTGTCGTTTCTTGTCCACACTGCGAGTTTGACAATTGGTATGGTTTGGACAAGATAGGTTATAATATTACATGTGAGAGATGCCTTGCGTCATTTGATTTTCCGCAAGGAAATTTCAACTTCCGTGAGAAAGCTTGGAGGTACCGTTCGATCGGTCCGTTCAGTCTGCCAAATTACGCGCAGGGAGCATATTCAACGGTGTTGACATTGAGGGCACTTAAGATGCTTCAACATTTCGATGCTGCCATAACGTATTCAACTGGTTTAGAACAAGAAAGTAAATTTGAAGCCGATTTTATTGCGTGGTATCAAGAGGGAAAAAAGTTCTGGATTGATCCAGAGCCTGAACTGATCATCGGAGAAAATAAGAGTTTCGGCGGATTTCGTGGTCAGGAAGGGGAAAATAAATGTGACGTGTTTGAGGAAGAAGATATTTTACGGTTTCGTCATCTTGCGAAAGCTTTTCCAGGCGCGCATTTTCTATTTTCTACCCTGAAACAGTCCTTAGGTGACGATGAGAAAGATCTCCTACGCTCTTTTGCTGAGTGGGGACGGAGACCCCTTAAGACGGGGCAGCCTCGCGCTTCGGTAATTGTGTTTACAAGTACCGAGCTTTTTGCGGAATGGGATCTTCAATCCTCTTGGAGCAAATTAGGTGGTCGCCACGCTGAGCTGTCGGACCCTGCTTACATCCATTTGGACGATCTTTTTACTTTAGGCGACCTCACCCAGCAGCTTTATCTTGGCATGCCAAGCTATGATGCGTGGAGACACGCACGTTTCCGGCGCCGCCAAGACCACCAAAAGAGGCAGCAAAACTGACGTGGACCCTAACTAACTAACGAAAAATAGGAAGTGACGGAGCGGTATCTCCCTTCATCCGAACATCTTATCCCCGCGCTCGTCGATGATCAGTTTGGCCTTTTCCACGGCCATGGCCGCGGCGTCGTCCTTGCTGCCGAAGGTGTCGGCGCGGATGAAGGAATGCTCCTTCGCGACGCCGGCGATGTCCTTGCGGATGACGCCGGCGGTCAGCCACTGGCCGCCCTGCCGACGCGGCACCGGGTGGATGCGATAGCCCTTGTAGTCGAGGCCTTCCGGGCCGACCGCAGGGGTTCCGCCCTCGCCGCCTTCCCCGCCGTCCGCCGTCCGTCCGCCGCCGAACAGGCCCTTCAGAAATCCGCCGATGCCCGCCATGCCCGTCCTCCCCGTCCTTTGCGGACAGTTTAGCGTCATTGAGAAAGGTTCACCAGTTCACCACAGAGGCACAGAGGAGGAAGGGGTGCGCGGGCTTGGCCCGCGCCTTTGGGATTCTCTGTGTCTCGGTGCCTCTGTGGTTCGCCCCTTTTTTAGCCTACGCGCTGCCGATGAGGATTCCCGTGGCGAAGACGATGAGGCCGCCAACCACCACTTCGAAGGCGGCCTGCAGGAACTTGGTGTCCATGTAGCGGGCGCGCACCCAGGCGATGACCCACAGCTCGATGAGCACGATGGCGACGGCAAAGGCGGTGGCCGCCCGGAATTCGGAAATCAGGTAGGGCAGCGTGTGGCCGATGCCGCCCACCGTCGTCATGGCGCCGGTGATCAGGCCGCGCATCCACGGCCGGCCGCGCCCGGTCAGCGAGCCATCGTCCGACATCGCCTCGGCGAAGCCCATGGAAACCCCGGCGCCGATCGAGGCGGCGAGCCCGACCAGGAAGGTCTCCCAGGTGTTGTGGGTGGCGAACGCGGCGGCGAACAGGGGGGCCAGGGTGGAGACCGAGCCGTCCATCAGCCCGGCCAGGCCCGGTTGCACCACCTGGAGGATGAACATGCGCCGGCGCGTTTCTTCCTCCTCCTTGGCGGCGTCGGTGGTGACGTGCAGCTCGGTGAGTTTCGAGGCCAGCGATTCGTGGCTGCGCTCGGCCGCCGCCAGGTCGCCCAGCAGCTTGCGCACGCTGGCGTCGCTGGTGCGCTCCAGCGCCCGCTCGTAGAAGCGGCGCGTTTCGTATTCCATAGTCTCGGCCTGCTTGCGCACCGTCTCCAGGCGCAGCGGCCGCACCCGCCATAGTGCCGGGCGCACGACGAAGCCCTTGACGTCCTGGCGGCGGATCAGCGGGATGTGCTCGCCGAACGCCGTGCGGTGCGCCTCGATGAGGCGGCGGCGGTGCAGGTTCTCTTCCTCCGCCATCTCGGCGAACACCTTGGCCGAGGCCGGGAAGTTGTCCTTGAGCCCGTCGGCGTAGTCGGCGTAGACGCGCGCGTCCTCTTCCTCGAGCGCGATGGCCAGCGCCAGGATTTCCTGTTCGCTCAACTCGGAAAAACGCTTCACGGATGCTTCCTCCCCCTGATTGCCGGTCACCGGCATGGTTCGGGGGGTTATATAGTGCCGCGCGCGCGGGCGGCGCAAGAAACCCTAGGCGGGCAGGGGGGTGCCGGCGCCCTTGGCGGCCCGCTTGCGCCAGCGGGCGAACAGCCGCCAGCCGAGCAGCAGCGCGAGGAGGACGGCATAGACCGCCGCCTCGCGATAGCCGGCCTTGATCATCAGGAAGTAGTGAATGACGCCGAGCACCCCGGCGGCGTATACGGCGCGGTGCAGGACCTGCCAGCGTTTGCCGCCCAGCCGCTTGATCCAGCCCTTGGTCGAGGTGGCGGCAAGCGGCACCAGCAGCGCGAAGGCGGCCATGCCGATGGTGATGTAGGTGCGCTTGGCGATATCGGCCCAGATCGCCTGCCAGTCGAAGAACTGATCGAGGCCGACGTAGGCCGAAAAGTGCAGGAACACATAGAAGAAGGCGAACAGCCCGATCATGCGGCGGAAGCGGGCCAACTGGGAGAGACCCGTGATCTCGCGCAGCGGCGTGACGGCCAGCGCGATCAGAAGGAAGCGCAGGCCCCAGTCGCCGAAATGGCGGATCGCCGCCTCGATGGGATTGGCGCCCAGCCCGCTGCTGGCCGCCAGCCACGCCGCCCAGGCCAGCGGGCCGAGGCAAAGGGCGAAGACGGCCGGCTTGACGATCCGGCGCAAACGCTGCTCGCGGGTCATGGCGATCCTTGGGCGCGGGCGGGAACGGCCTAATAGAACTTACGCAGGTCCATGCCGGCGTACAAGCCGGCGACCTGGTCGGCATAGCCGTTGAACATCAGGGTGTCGCGCCTAAGAAACTCGCCGATGCGCCGCTCCTTGGCCTGGCTCCAGCGCGGGTGGTCGACGGTCGGGTTGACGTTGGCATAGAAGCCATATTCGACCGGCCCCTGCTTGTTCCAGGTGGTCGGCGGTTCGGTCTCGGTGAAGGTGATCTTGACGATCGACTTGATCGACTTGAAGCCATACTTCCACGGCACCATCAGGCGCAGCGGCGCGCCGTTCTGGGGCAGCAGTTCCTCGCCGTAGAGGCCGACCGCCAGGATGGCCAGCGGGTGCATGGCCTCGTCCATGCGCAGGCCCTCGACATAGGGCCAGGGCAGGAGCGGCGTTTTCTGGCCGGGCATCTCCTCGGGCCGCACGACGGTTTCGAAGGCGACGTACTTGGCCTGACCGGTGGGGCCGTATTTCTTCAGCACGTCTCCCAGCGGCACGCCGACCCACGGGATGACCATCGACCACGCCTCGACGCAGCGCAGCCGGTAGATGCGCTCCTCCAAGGGCAAGCCCTTGATGACGTCCTCGTAGGCGTAGGTGCCGGGTTTCTCGCAATGGCCGCCGACGGCGACGGTCCACGGCTTCGGCTTGAAGTTTTTCGAATTGCGGGCCGGGTCGGTCTTGTCGCCACCGAATTCGTAGAAATTGTTGTAGCTGGTGATCGACATCTGCGAGGTCGGTTCCTCGTCGGTGGAAAACCTGCCCTTGGTTATGCCCTGAAGCGCCGCCTCGGCCGGGGCCGGCAGGAAATGCCCGGCGACCAGGCCGGCGCCGGCCACGGCGGCGGTCTTGAGGAAGCGGCGGCGCTCCTCGAACACGGCCTTGGGCGTGATCTCGGAGGATTTGACGTCGGAGGCCCTGGCGAAGCGGATCAGCATGGTCGGCGTTTCCTTGTGCGAAGCCTTACTTGGCAGCGAGGTCGGACTTGATCTTGGGCCAGTTGCCGTCGGCCTTCTGGATATTGCCGGGGATGTTCTTCGCCCAGCGCTCCTGCACCGACTTGGAATAGTTGAGGTAGAGCTTGCCGCCCTCGATGTGCCAGGCGTCGGGATCGATCTCGGCCGTGTAGCCTTCCGATACCGCCCAGGCGCAGAAGCCGCCGTACTGCGGGGCGTATTTCGCCGGATCGGCGGCGAAGGCGTCGCGGTGCTCGGCGCTGGCGAAGCGCCAGGTGACGCCCATCCAGTCGTGGCTGTACTCGGTCTTGCCGGGGACGGGCTTGCCGTCGGTGAAATAGGCGACCGGGTCGTAGCCCTCGATGGCCGCGCCCTCGGCGGTGTAGACCGTCATGCCGGCTATGGCTGGGGCCGCCGCACCAAGGGCGGCCACGCCGACGGCCGCCAACGCGAACAGGAAGATGCCGACCAGGAAAGCGGCAGGGGTGCGCCGCGCCATGGGGGTTGCTGGGGTCATGATCGTCTCTCCCGCCGGGGCATCCGGCTCTCGAGAATCCGCTGGCCGCACGCCGTTCTCCGGCTTGGGCCCTGGCGGACATCTGGTGACGTGCGGACCGTGGTGCGAATAACAAGCCCGTGAAGGGGCGGTGAGGGATCGCCCGGCGGTGCGGCGCGGCGAAATCGCCGCTTTCGTCTTGCGGCGCGGGCCGCCAGGGCCTAATTCCTTGGGGAGCCGGGCCGAAGGGGGTGGCCCGGGCGGTCCGTTGCGGGTTCGGAGCACGGACGGCGTTCTGGTTTCGGGGGGTCTCCTTGCGGGTGCTCTATCACCTCTGGTTGTCGCCGTTCTGCCGCAAGGTGCGGATCGTTCTCCATGAGAAGAGAATCGAATTCGACCTTCGGGCCGAACAGGTGTGGGAACGGCGCGAGGCGTTCCTGGCCTTGAACCCGGCCGGCGAGGTGCCGGTGCTGGTCGAGCCCGACGGCACCGCGCTGTGCGGCAGCGACGCCATCTGCGAGTGCGTGGACGAGATCACGCCCGAGCCGCCGCTGATCGGCCCGCATCCTTTCCTGAGGGCCGAGGTTCGCCGCTTGGTCGGCTGGTTCGATCAGAAGTTCAACCGCGAGGTCACCGAGAACCTGGTCGGCGAGAAGATGACCAAGCGATTCCTCGGCTTGGGCGAGCCCGACTCGGGGGCGATTCGCGCCGGCCACGCCAACGTCCACACCCACCTCGACTACATCGGCTTCCTGATGCGCCACCGCAAATGGCTGGCCGGCGATTACTTCTCGCTGGCCGACATCGCGGCGGCCGCCCACCTTTCCACCGTCGACTACCTGGGCGACGTGCCGTGGGAGGACCACCCCGAGGCCAAGGACTGGTACGCCCGCGTCAAGTCGCGGCCGAGCTTCCGGCCGCTGCTGGCCGATCACATTCCGGGGGCGCCGCCGCCCCGCCACTACGCCGACCTCGACTTCTGAGCGGTCTAGCGTCCGGAGGCGAGGCCGGGGAAGAGGACGGCAAGGGCGGGTGGGGCGGCGATCCGCCAGTGCGGATGAATGGCGGTCAGCGTCGCCTCGCGCAGCCGCCGCACCACTCCCGTTTCGACATGGATGAACGAGACGAACCGATAGAGCCCGCTGGTTTCCGAGACGGCGAGCCACAGGCCCTCGGCGCTCTCGACCAGATCGCCCGGCCGCGGGTGCGGACGGGGGGCCGCCTGTTCGGCCGGATGCGGATCGGCGACGAAGGCGAGTCTGGCGCCGCAATCGGTCAGCCGCTCCTCGGGGTCGATGAAATCGAGCCGATGACCGCCCTCGGCCGCCGGGGCGAGGGCCACCGTGTAGTCCTGAACGTATCCTTTGGCCGCGCGCTGCCCCTTGAGGCAGAGAGCGGAAGCGCCATCCTGCCGGCGCAGCACGGCATGGCCGGCCGGCACTTCGAAGGCCGGCCGCTCCTTGAGGCCGCCCGGCTCAGCCATTGCTGTTGCCGAGATCGAGGTTCTGGAGGTTCCCCTGGGCGGTGCTCGCCGCCGCCGTGCCCGGCGCCACTTCGATGACCTTGAGCCAGTCGGCGCGGGCGCCGGCGGCGTCGCCCTTGAGCCGGCGCAGGATGCCGCGCTCCAGCAGGGCGTCGGGGTTTAGCGAATCGAGGGCGAGCGCCCGCTCGAGATCGGCAGTGGTGGCGTCCAGTTCGTCGAGATAGCGATGCGCCGCGGCCCGGAAGGTGTAGGCCTCGACGAGGTCGGGGTCCAGCTCGAGCGCCTGCGTGAAATCGGCGATCGCCGTCCGGTAGGAGCGGAAGCCGGCGCGCGCCAAGCCGCGGTCGATCCACAACTCGGGGTGCTCGGGGTTGAGCTGCAGGGCCGCCGTCAGCACATCGTCGGCCCGCTCGGGGTTGTTGTCCTGCATCCAGCCCTGGGCGGCCTGGGCCAGCAGCTCGGCCTTGAATTTGGGGCCCGACTTCACGGCCTGGGCCAGCGCCTCGAAGCGCCGCGCCGCCTCGCCGTATTGCTGCAGATAGAACAGCGCCTTGGCCTGGCAATGCGAGGCGGCATTGCCGCCGCCCATGTCGCGCCAGGCGATGGCCTCGTCGAAGGCCTCCCCGGGGGCGGTCTCGGCCAGCGACATGCAGGCGGCATACTGGCGGGCCGCCTCGCGGTCGGTCTGCTCGGCCGCCGCCGCCGGCCCGGCCGTCAGGCAGGCGAGCCCCGCAAAACCCATGATCCAATCGCGCAACACGGCCCTGTTCCTCCATCGCCGGGGCCGATAGACTTCCGGCTTCCGGGCCGGAATGCAAGGGTCCTGATCGAGCGACGCGGAGTCCGCCCCGCCATGAATGCCGAAAGTCCCCGCCTGTTCTGTTTCGGCCTCGGCTATTCGGCCACCCACCTGGCCCGCCGCCTGCTGGCCCAAGGGTGGTCGGTGGCCGGCACCTGCCAGGGCGAGGAAAAGCGCCGCGACTTGGCCGCGCTTGGCATCGAGGCCCACCTTTTCGACCGCGAGCGGCCGCTCGTTGCCGCCGCCTCGGCGCTGGCCGGCGCCACCCATCTGTTAAGCTCGGTGCCTCCCGACGGGGCCGGCGATCCGGTGCTCGACGCGTTGGGTCCCGTCCTCGCCGGCGCTGGCTGGCGCTGGACGGGGTATCTCTCGACCACCGGGGTTTACGGCGACACCGGCGGCGCCGTGGTCGACGAAAAGGCGCTGCTCGCCCCCACCTCGGAGCGCGCCCGGCGGCGGGCCGCCGCCGAGGCCGTCTGGCTGGCGTTGCACCGCGACCGCGGGGTGCCGGTCCACGTTTTCCGGCTGGCCGGCATCTACGGGCCCGGCCGCAGCGCGCTCGACAGGATTCGCGAGGGCGCCGCCCAGCGGGTGATCAAGCCCGGCCACGCCTTCGGGCGCATCCACGTGGACGACATCGCCACCGTGCTGATGGCCTCGATGGCGAAGCCCGATCCCGGGGCGATCTATAACCTCTGCGACGACGAGCCGGCGGCGCCGGCCGAGGTCATCGCCTTCGCCTGCCGGCTGCTCGGCGTCGCGCCGCCGCCGCCGGTGGCGTTCGACGAGGCAGCGAAGACGATGTCGCCGATGGCGCTTTCCTTCTGGCGCGACAACCGCCGAGTCGACAACGGGCGGATCAAGCGCGACCTCGGAGTCGGGCTCGCCTATCCCAGCTACCGCGAGGGACTGGCGGCGATCCTGGCGGCGGAGGGCGTCTAGACCAGGATATCGACCAGCTTGGTGGGATCGGCCTGAAAGGTCGAGGCGGTGTTGAGGGACGGCAGCGACTCCCATTCGAGGTCGCTGAGGCAGGCCAGCCCCGCCGCCGTGATGTCGAGGCGGGCGATGTCCTTGTCGGTCTGGGCGGCGACCTCCTTGTCGGCCTTGGACAGCAGGGCGGATACCTTGGTCAAGGTGCTGTGAAGGGTGCCGAGCACCCGGGAAATGGCCTTCTGGTAAGGCTCCAGCGCCGGGTCGGCGTCGCCGGCCGCGACCGATCCGTCCGTGGTCTTGAGGCCATTGATGATCGTTTCGACGGCCGTCAGCACCTCTTTGCACTGGGCCGTCATGGCCGCCACGCGGTTGGGCAGGCCGGTCTGGGTGGCGGCATCGGCCTGGATCTGGACGACGTCGGCCAACTGGCCGGCGATCGTCAGCTTGCTTTCGGGATCGCTCGCCGCCTCCAGCGTCGCCATGGTCGGCAGCACCGCGCGGCCGCGGCTGTCGGTCGGAAAGGAATAGCCCGTGTAGAGCGAGGTGAAACTGCTGGAAGATGTGGAGTAGGGCGTGATGCCGTTGGCAGCACTCAGCAGGTAAAGGGCATAATCCCCGGAACTGGTCACCATTCGTTATCGCCTCCTGTCTCGGACCGTCGGCGGTCGGCAGGATTTGCCGGGGCCCGGCCCCCGCGCGGCAGGACTTGCCCGCCGGAGAAGGCCGATCGGCCGCACCCGGCCGCCGCCGCACCATTTGGCCGGGACTACCGCAAAAGCCGTGCCGGTCGGCCGGCCGGCCCCTATGTCAGGGAATCGAGCAGGGTTTCCAGCGTGCGCCCGAGGCGGTCCAGGTCGTGCGGCTGGGACAACCGATGATCGCCGGCCTTGACGAACTGGATCTCGACGTCGTCGCCCTCCAGCATCTGGCAGAGCTTGAGGCTGGTCTGCCAGGGCACGTCGGGGTCCTGCATGCCGTGGAGGATGCGCACCGGGCAGGTCAGCGGCATCTTGCGGCGCAGCACCAGATGCCGGCGGCCATCCTCGACGAGGGCCCGGGTAAAGGGGGTGGGCTCGGGGCCGTAGAGGCTGTGCACGTAGACGACGCCGTCCTTCTCAAGCGCCGCCTTCTGCTCGGGCGACAGGCCCTGCACCAGCAGGTCCTCGGTGAAATCCGGCGCCGGCGCGATGCCCAGCAGCCCGGCCACGCGCCCGGGCCGTGCCAGGGCCGTCAGCAGCATGATCCAGCCGCCCATCGAGGAACCGACCAGAACCTGCGGCCCCTCGGTCAGTTCGTCGAGCGCCGCCACCGCGTCCTCGGCCCAGCGGCCGATGGTCCCGTCGGTGAAGGCGCCGGAGGAGGCGCCGCAGCCGAAATAGTCGAAGCGCAGGCAGGCCTGGCCGCGCGCCTCGCACAGCGCTTCGACGTACATCGCCTTGCCGCTGGTCATGTCCGACATGAAGCCCGGCAGGAACACTACGCCGGGCGATTTTCCCGGCGTTTTGCGGTAGGCGATTGCCGCGCCGTCGGCGCGTGTTAATATCCGGGGCGCGGGGGGGGCGACGGTCGCGTCGTTCATGTCTCAAACCAATCTTGGATTGCTATTTCCGGATGATCGAGGAAGCGCAAGATAACACCGGCGCGCCGCCGGTGGAACAGGAGCCGGCTTCGCCGATGCCATCGGACGGGCGGCGGGTCACGGTGCTGCAGGTGCTGCCGGCGCTGGGCGCCGGCGGCGGCGTCGAGCGCGGCACCGTCGAGATCGCCAGGGCCATCGTCGAGGCGGGGGGCCGCTCGCTGGTTGCCTCGGCCGGCGGCCTTCTGGTCCACGACCTGACGCGGGCCAAGGCCGAGCATTTCGAGCTGCCGGTCGACAGCAAGAATCCCCTGGTCATGCGGGCCAACATCGCCCGTCTGGCCCGCCTGATCGTCGAGGAAAACGTCGACATCGTGCACGCCCGCTCGCGGGCCCCGGCCTGGAGCGCCTATTTCGCGGCGGCGCGGGCCGGCCGGCGCTTCGTCACCACCTTCCACGGCACCTACGGGGCCGGCAATCCGCTGAAGCGCAAGTACAACTCGATCATGACGCGGGGCGAGCGGGTGATCGCCATCTCGTCCTTCATCGCCGGCCATATCCGCCAGGTCTACGGCGTGCCGGCGGCGCGCATCCGGGTGATCCCGCGCGGCGTCGACCTCGAACGCTTCGACCCGGCGCGCGTCTCGGCCGAGCGGGTGGCGCAGCTGGCCGGTCAGTGGCGCCTGGGCGACGGCCTGCCGGTGGTCATGCTGCCCGGCCGCCTGACCCGCTGGAAGGGCCAGACGGTGTTCCTCGAAGCCATCGCCCGGCTGCGCCGCAAGGACATCCGCTGCGTGCTGGTCGGCTCCGACCAGGGGCGGGCCGATTACCGCCGCGAGCTGGAAGACATCATCAGCCGCCATGACTTGGACGAGGTGGTGCGCATCGTCGACCATTGCGCCGACATGCCGGCCGCCTACATGCTGACCGACGTGGTGGTCTCGGCCTCGACCGATCCCGAAGCCTTCGGCCGCGTGGTGCCCGAGGCCCAGGCCCTGGGCCGCCCGGTGATCGCCAGCGACCACGGCGGGGCGCGCGAAACCATCATCGAGGGCGAGACCGGCTGGCTGACGCCCCCCGGCGATGCCCAGGCCCTGGCCGCCACCCTCGAGCGGGTCCTGGCGATCGGCCCGGAGGCCCGCCAGGGGCTGGCCGAGCGGGCCATCGCCTACGTCCGCGGCAACTTCTCGAAGGACGCCATGTGCGACAAGACGCTCGACGTCTACAACGAGGTCCTCAATCTGAAGCCGGGCGAGTGATGGACGGGCAGCCCCGAATTCTGGTGGTCAAGCTGGGGGCGCTGGGCGACTTCGTGCAGGCGCTGGGCCCCTTCGCCGCCATCCGGCGCCACCACCCGGATGCCTGGATCACGCTACTGACCACCGCGCCCTACGCCGAGTTGGCTTATGCCAGCGGCTATTTCGACGAGATCTGGGTCGACCCGCGCTCGCGCCTGCCGCGCCGGCTTCTGGCCCTTCGCAAGTGGCTGCGCGGCACCAAGTTCCAACGTGTCTACGACCTTCAGACCTCGGATCGCAGCGCCTTCTATTTCCGTCTGTTCTGGCCGGGGCCCTATCCCGAATGGTCGGGCATCGCCAAGGGCTGTTCGCATCCGCACGCCAATCCAGGCCGCGACGCCATGCACACCCTGGACCGTCAGGCCGAGCAGTTGCGCATGGCGGGAATCGAGGACGTGCCGGCGCCCGATCTGTCGTGGGCCGCGCCCGACATCGCCAAGTTCAATCTTTCCGGCCGCTATGCCCTTCTGGCGGCGGGCGGGGCGGTGCATCGCCCGGCCAAGCGCTGGCCGACCGAACGCTTCGCCGAACTGGCCGGCTGGCTGGCCCGCCAGGGAATCACCCCGCTGCTGCTCGGCACCAAAGCCGAGGCGCGGGTCCTTCAAGCCATCGCGGCGGCCTGTCCCGAGGCCCGCTCGCTGGCCGGCGAGACCAGTTTCCTCGACATCGTCGGGCTGGCCCGGGGCGCGGTGTCGGCCATCGGCAACGATACCGGGCCGATGCACCTGATCGCCGTTGCCGGCTGCCCGTCGGTCGTCCTCTATTCGTCCGAATCCGATCCGGCGCTGTGCGCCCCCCGGGGATCGCGGGTGGTGATCCTGCGCCGTCCGACCCTGGAGCAATTGCCGTCGGGCGACGTCGAGAAGGTGTTGGCCGCCATGTGGCAGGAAGGGAGCGTATCTTAGGCGAGCGCCACCGTCGACGCGGATTTTCCGGCAAAAACCTTGACATGCCGCCCCGAATTGCGGACATAAGGGGCGCTTTCACCCGAACGGAAGACGGACGATGAGCGCGTTGATCGTGACGGCGGCGACGACCACTACCACGCCCCTGAGGGGGTCGTGACGTCCTGCCGTTGTGTCGAACGCGGACGCCCGAGCCCTCCAGCCCCCGGCTTGGAGGGTTTTTCGTTTGGGGCCGGGCATGATGGTTGAAGGTTGAAGGGAGCGTCCCTGTCCCCGGGGTTGCGGGGCGGGACTGAACGAACGATGGAACAGACAGCGGTGAATCAGGATAAACCGGTCCGCATCACGCTTCCGGACGGCAGCGTCAAACAATACGGCGGCCCGGTCACCGGGGCGCGAATCGCCGCCGACATCGGTCCCGGCCTGGCCAAGGCGGCGCTGGCCGCCCGGGTCGACGGCAAGCTGTGGGATCTGGCCCGCGAGATCGAGACGGATGCCTCCGTGGCCCTGGTGACCCGCAAGGACGAGGCGGCCCTCGAACTGGTCCGCCACGACGCCGCCCACGTCATGGCCCAGGCCGTGCAGGAACTGTTCCCCGGCACCCAGGTGACCATCGGCCCGGCCATCGAGAACGGCTTTTATTACGACTTCGCGCGCAAGGACCCGTTCACGCCCGAGGACCTTGAGAAGATCGAGAAGCGGATGGCCGAGATCGTCGATCGCGACCTGCCGCTGGTGCGGGAAGTCTGGGATCGCGACGCCGCGATCAAGACGTTCGAGGCGAAGGGCGAGAAGTACAAGGCCGAGATCATTCGCGACCTGCCCAAGGACGAGGTGGTCACCGTCTATCGCCAGGGCGACTGGTTCGACCTCTGCCGCGGCCCCCACCTGCCGTCCACCGGCAAGCTGGGCAAGGCCTTCAAGCTGATGAAGTTGGCCGGCGCCTACTGGCGCGGCAACTCGAAGAACGAGATGCTGCAGCGCATCTACGGCACCGCCTGGATCGAGGAGAAGGAGCTCAAGGCCTACCTCACCATGCTGGAGGAGGCCGAAAAGCGCGACCATCGGCGCCTGGGGCGCGAGATGGACCTCTTCCACCTCCAGGAGGAGGCCCAGGGGTCGGTCTTCTGGCATCCCCACGGCTGGACGCTCTATCGCAATCTCCAGAACTACATGCGCCAGCGGCTGGAGGCCTCCGGCTACGTCGAGGTCAACACCCCGCAACTGGTCGACCGCGCCCTGTGGGAAAAATCCGGCCACTGGGAGAAGTTCGCCCAGCACATGTTCACCTCGGAAGTCGAGGACAAGACGCTCGCCATCAAGCCGATGAACTGCCCCTGCCACGTGCAGATCTTCAATCAGGGCATGAAGAGCTATCGCGACCTGCCGCTGCGCATGGCCGAGTTCGGCTCTTGCCATCGCAACGAGCCGTCGGGCGCGCTGCACGGCTTGATGCGGGTGCGCGCCTTCACCCAGGACGACGCCCACATCTTCTGCACGGAAGACCAGATCACCAGCGAGACGCGCACCTTCTGCGACCTGCTGCTGTCGGTCTACAAGGACCTCGGCTTCGACGAGGTGCGGGTGAAGTTTTCCGACCGTCCGCCGGTCAGGGCCGGCTCGGACGAGACCTGGGACAAGGCCGAGGAGGCGCTTCGCGTGGCGACCGAGGCGGCCGGCCTGGAATGGACGCTCAACCCCGGCGAAGGCGCCTTCTACGGGCCCAAGCTGGAGTTCGTGCTGAGGGACGCCATCGGCCGCGACTGGCAGTGCGGCACGCTCCAGGTCGACTTCGTGCTGCCCGAGCGGCTGGGCGCCGAGTACGTCGGCGAGGACGGCGAGAAGCACCGCACCGTCATGCTGCACCGCGCCATCCTGGGCTCGTTCGAGCGCTTCATCGGCATCCTGATCGAAAACTATGCCGGCAAGTTCCCGCTGTGGTTGGCGCCGGTCAAGGCGGTGGTCGCCCCCATCACCAACGATGCCGACGGCTATGCCCGCGAGGTGGCGGCGGCCTTCAACGCGGCGGGAATCCGCTGTGAACTCGACCTGCGCAACGAGAAGATCAACTACAAGATCCGCGAACACAGCCTCGCCAAGGTGCCCGTGATTGCCGTGGTCGGCGCCCGCGAGGCCGAGCAGCGGACCGTGGCCCTGCGTCGCCTGGGCGGACAGGCCCAAGAAATTCTTGCACTGCAAGAGGCAGTCGCTAGACTTGGCCGGGAAGCGGCGAGCCCGCTTGTGCACGGCTAGCCGGCGAATGCGTGTGTCACGCGGTTTCCTTTCCGGGCCCAATGTTCCCGGGACGGAGGAGCGTGGCGTTTTGTTCATTGTTTGCCAAGGAGGCGTTACATAGCACGACCGCCCATGAACCAGCCGCCGGACCGCAAGGGCCCGCGGGTGAATGAAGAGATCAAGGTGCCGTCCATTCGGCTCGTCGATGCCGATGGGGAAATGGTCGGCGTCGTTTCCCTGCAGGAAGGCCTGCAGATGGCCGAGGAGGTGGGGCTCGATCTGGTCGAGGTGTCGCCCGCCGCCGAGCCGCCGGTCTGCAAGATCCTCGATTACGGGAAATTCAAGTACGCCGAGCAGAAGAAGCGGAACGAGGCGCGCAAGAAGCAGAAGGTCATCGAGATCAAGGAGCTCAAGATGCGTCCCGGCATCGAAGAGCACGATTATCAGACCAAGATGCGCAGCATGTTCCGGTTCCTCGACGAAGGGGACAAGGTCAAGATCACCATCCGCTTCAGGGGCCGCGAAATGGCCCACCAGGACCTGGGCGTGCGCGTTCTCGATCGTATCCAGCAGGATGTCGGCGACATCGCCAAGATCGAGCAGACCCCACGGACCGAGGGGCGGATGATGACCATGGTCATCGCGCCCAAGTGATTCGGCCCGGATGACGGGGCCGCCCACCCCGGGTGGGCGGCCTTCGCTTTCCGGGCGGTCTCGCCGCAGTCGGCAAAAGGTCACCTTGCAATCGCGGGGACGGGGGGCTATAACCCACGCCCTTGACACGCGAATTTCGAGCGGTCCGGCGGGGCATGCCCAGCCGCTCACGAACGCTCCAGAGAAAAGGATTGCGAAATGCCCAAGCTGAAGTCCAAGTCCAGCGCCAAGAAACGATTCCGTCTTACGGCGACCGGCAAGGTCCGCGGCAACGTGGCTTACAAGAGCCACTTCCTCAGCCGCCGGACCCAGAAGATGAAGCGCAAGGCGCGTGGAACTCACATCCTGGTGAGAGCCGACGCCCGCCTCGTCAAATCCTACCTGCCCTACGCCTGAGGAGACGCGAACCATGGCACGCGTAAAACGGGGTGTGACGACCCATGCCCGTCACAAGAAAATCATCGATCTGGCGCGCGGCTTCCGCGACCGCAACAGCAGCAGCTTCCGCATCGCCCTTGAGAAGGTCGAGAAGTCGCTGCAGTACGCCTACCGCGACCGACGCACCCGCAAGCGCGATTTCCGCCGCTTGTGGATCCAGCGCATCAACGCGGGCGCCCGTCTGTCCGGCCTGACCTACTCGCAGTTCATGAACGGCCTGTCGCTGGCGGGAATCGAGATCGACCGGAAGGTTCTGGCCGACCTCGCGGTCCGCGAGCCCTCGTCGTTTAAGGCGTTGGTCGAAAAGGCCCGGGCGGCGCTCCCCGCTACCGCTTGAATTCTCGCCCATCGTCGAGAATTTCCTGATCCGGGAGCCGCAGCCGGGGCCGCCCGACGGTCTCGTGTTGCTTGATGGATGGTGTTCTGCAGCCATGGAAGACATAGACGTTCTTCGCTCGGAACTGATCGCGACGGTGAATGGGGCGGCCGACCTCAAGGCGCTCGAAGAGGCCCGCATCACCGCGCTGGGCAAGAAGGGGCGCATCACCCAGCTGATGAAGGGCCTGGGCGCCATGGAGCCGGAGGCACGCAAGGCGGCCGGCGCCCGGCTCAACGCGGTGAAGGACGCCGTCGCCGAAGCGATCGAGGCGCGCAAGGGCGATCTGGCCGGCGCTGCCATCGACGCCAGGCTGATGGGAGAGCGGGTTGACGTGACGCTGCCGGTCCGCCCCGGGCAGGACGGCCGCATCCACCCGATCAGCCAGACCATCGACGAGGTCGTCGCCATCTTCGGCGAGATGGGCTTCGTCGTGGCCGAGGGACCGGACATCGAGGACGACTGGCACAACTTCACGGCGCTCAACATCCCGCCCGAGCATCCGGCCCGCCAGGAGCACGACACCTTCTACCTGCCCGGCGTCGGCGCCGATGGCGGGCGCATGGTGCTGCGCACCCATACCTCGCCGGTGCAGATCCGCACCATGAAGGGCACGCAGCCGCCGATTCGCATCATCTGCCCGGGTCGCACCTACCGCTGCGATTCGGACGCCACCCATTCGCCGATGTTCCATCAGGTCGAGGGCCTCGTGGTCGACGAGGCCACCCACATGGGCCACCTCAAGGGCTGCCTGATCGAGTTCTGCCGCGCCTATTTCGGGGTCGACGACCTGCCGGTGCGCTTCCGGCCCAGCTATTTCCCGTTCACCGAGCCCTCCGCCGAGGTCGACATCGGCTGCACCCGCGAGGGCGGCCAGTTCCGCATCGGGCGGGGCGACGATTGGCTGGAGATCCTGGGCTGCGGCATGGTCAACGCGGTGGTGCTGGAAAACTGCGGCATCGATTCCAGCCGCTACCAGGGCTTCGCCTTCGGTATGGGGCTGGAGCGCATCGCCATGCTGAAATACGGCATCCCGGACCTGCGCACCTTCTTCGAATCCGATCTGCGCTGGCTCAGGCATTACGGCTTCGCGGCGCTGGACGTGCCGAGCCTGGTGGGAGGGCTCAATCCATGAAGTTCACCCTGAGCTGGCTCAAGGAGTACCTGGACACCGAGGCCGGGGCCGATGAGGTGGCGGCGAAACTGACCGCCATCGGCATCGAGGTCGAGAGCGTCACCCAGCGCTCCAGGGGGCTCGAGGATTTCGTCGTCGCCCATGTGCTGGCGGCCGAACCCCATCCCAACGCCGACCGCCTCAAGGCCTGCACCGTCGATTTCGGCGAAGGCCCGATCAGCGTGGTGTGCGGGGCGATCAATGCCAGGGCCGGCATGAAGGCGGTGCTGGCGCGGCCCGGCCAGTACGTGCCCGGCATCCAGGTGACCCTCAAGAAGGCCTCCATCCGTGGCGTCGAGAGCAATGGCATGATGCTCTCCGAGGACGAGATGGGCCTGGGCAGCGACCATTCCGGTATCATCGAGCTGCCCGAGGACGCCCCCATCGGGGCGCGTGCCGTCGACGTCATGGGCCTGTCGGACCCGGTGTTCGATGTTTCCATCACCCCCAACCGTGGCGACTGCTTGGGCGTGCGCGGCATCGCGCGCGATCTGGCCGCCGCCGGCCTCGGCCGGCTCAAGCCCCTCGACGCGACGCCGGTGGCCGGCTCGTTCAAAAGCCCGATCGACGTCATCTTCGACTTTCCGGAGGACAAGCGGAACGCCTGCCCCTATTTCGTCGGCCGCTACCTGCGCGGCGTCAGGAACGTCGAAAGCCCGCGCTGGGTCAAGGAACGGCTGACCGCGGTCGGCCTGCGGCCCATCTCGGCGCTGGTCGACGTTACCAACCTTCTGACCATCGGCCTCAACCGGCCGCTCCATGTGTTTGACGCCGACAAGGTGCGGGGCCACATCCGGCCGCGCCTCGCCCGCCCCGGCGAGACCATCCTGGCGCTGAACGGCAAGGAATACACCGCCGACTCCGAGATGACGGTGATCGCCGACGACGAGGCGCCCGAGGCGTTGGGCGGCGTCATCGGCGCCGAACGGACCGGCTGCTCCGAGGAGACCGTCAACGTCTTCCTCGAATCCGCCTATTTCGACGCGGTGCGCACGGCCAGGACCGGCCGTACGCTCAACCTGCAGACCGATGCCCGTTTCCGCTTCGAGCGCGGCGGCGTCGATCCGGCCTTCCTTATCGACGGCATCGAGATCGCCACCCGCCTGATCCAGGAATGGTGCGGCGGCGAGGCCTCCGAGGTGGTGATCGCCGGGGCCGAGCCCGACTGGCGGCGCGATATCAAGCTCAGGCCCGTACGCATCCACACCCTGGGCGGCGTCGACGTCGCCAAGCCCGAGATCGAACGCATCCTCACGGCGCTCGGCTTTGGTCCGAAGGAAACCGGCGGCCATCTGACGGTTTCGGTGCCGTCCTGGCGCGGCGACATCGTCGGCGAGGCCTGCCTGGTCGAGGAAGTCATCCGCATCCACGGCTACGAACACATTCCGGTGGTGCCACTGGAACGAACCGCATCGCTGCCGCGGCCGGCCTGGACGCCCGAACAGAAGCGCCGGGTGACGGCCCGGCGCACCCTGGCGGCGCGTGGCATGGTCGAGGCGGTGACACTGTCGTTCCTGCCGGCGGCGACGGCGAAGCTCTTCGGCGGCGGCGCCGAGGCAGTCCGCCTGACCAATCCGATCAGCGCCGATCTCGACGCCATGCGCCCCTCGCTGCTGCCCAACCTGATCGCCGCGGCCGGGCGTAACGCCGACCGCGGCATCGCCGACGCGGCGCTGTTCGAGGTCGGCCCGCAGTTCGCCGGCGACAAGCCGGAAGACGAGGCCATCGTCGCCGCCGGCATCCGTTCGGGGCGCCGCGGCCCGCGCAACTGGGCGGAAGCGGCGCGTCCCGTCGACGTTTTCGACGCCAAGGCCGACGCCGTGGCGGCGCTGGCGGCGGCCGGCGCGCCGGTGGACAACCTTCAGGTTTCGGCCGAGGCCCCGGCCTGGTACCACCCGGGGCGCTCGGGCAGCCTGCGCCTGGGTTCGAAGGTGGTGCTGGCCTGGTTCGGCGAAATCCATCCCGGCGTCTTGGCCAAGATGGACGTGCGCGGGCCGGCGGTCGGCTTCGAGGCCTTCCTCGACAACATTCCGGCGCCGAAGCGCCGCAAGGGGGCGGCGAAACCCTATCTCGTCCTGTCGCCGTTCCAGCCCGTCGAGCGGGATTTCGCCTTTGTCATCGACGCGACGGTCGCGGCCGGCGACGTACTGAAGGCGGCGCGCAGCGCGCATCCCGATCTCATCGCCGAGATCCGCGTCTTCGACGTCTTCGCCGGGGGCGCCCTGGAGGCGGGAAAGAAGTCGCTCGCCATCAACGTCGTGCTCCAGCCCAAGGAAAAGACCCTGACCGACCAGGAGATCGAGGCGGTCGCCGCCCAGATCGTTTCCAAGGTTGAGAAGGCGACCGGCGGAAGCCTGCGGGCCTAGCGGGACGCAACCGGAGGGCGGGTCGCGCATCCGGCGGGATATCCCGCCGGCATTGACGTCCTGTTGTTTTTCCCGTGTTCCCGCTAATCTATGGCTCCCCTTCGGATGGAAGGGAGATCGGCCGGGCTGGGCTCCGGAGTCGTCAAGGCGCACATGAGCGAGATAGAAGCCAGTTACGAGGTCTGCATACTGGTCGGCAGCCGCTGGGAGATTCACGCCCGCTATCCGGTGACCGGCGCGGCGATGGCCATCGAGGAGGCAAAGCAGCTCGAGCACACTACGAAATCGGCCGTCAAGGTGGTGCGCGAGGTCTACGACAAGGAGAGCGGCCTCTACAAGCAGGTCACCGTCTACAAGGGCGCGCATGCGCCGGGGCCGAAAGCCGGCTCCCCGTCCGTCAAGGCCAGGCGGTACCGCGCGGCGGCGGCGCGGTCCGGCACTACGCAGGACGACGACGATCTGGACGGGTTGTTGTGGGAGGAGGACGGCACGGAGGTGCCTTCCGGCCCGGCCAAGCGGCGGCGCAGTCTTGTGGAAATCCTGTCGTATAAGGCGCGACCGCTTCCCCGCAAGCCAAAGCAGGTCACGGTGACCGGCCTGCTCGCCCGCGTCGCCGTCTTCATCCTGATTTCGCTGTTCGTAGCGGCGATGGCGACGGTCCTGTTGCCATCCCTGGCGCCGGCCCTGGCCCAGCGCAACATCACCTTCGTCGGCAACGGGCAGACCAGCGTGCTGTTCGTCGCCTTCGTCGCCTCGTTCCTGCTGACCTTCGCCCTTCTGGCGGCCATCGTGCTCACGGGGGTCGAGGTGGTCAGGCCGCGACGCGTCCGCCCGCCGGCGCCACCCAGGCCCCGCCGGCAGAAACATCTTTCGCGGCTGCCGGCCGACACCTCCCTGATCCCGGAGCCGCCGTCGCCCACGCTGCCGCCCGCCCCATCGCCCGAACTGAGTGTCGAGTGGCCGCCGGAAGCCAGCCTTCCGGGGGAGAGCGAAGAGAACCTCCTGGACGAGCCGGCGGAGGAACCCGAGGCCGCCCAGCCCCAGTTGTCGCCGGCCGGCCAGCAGCAGAAGATGCGCATGATGACGTTTCTGGCCGGGGCCATCGAAGCGATCAAGTCCTCGGGCCCCATCGACACCTTCTCGCGTTTCGGCATCAACCTCTACGTCGCCGGCGCTGTCGGCGCGCTGGCGACCACCCAGGCCATCGAAGGCGACGACGCCCGGATCATCCTGGCCGAGGGCGCCGTGACCCTGGGAACGCCGTGGGAGATGGCCCGCAAGTTCGCCGTGAACGCCGACAGCTACCTGATGCAGCCGCGCTATCTCGAAATGTACGAGGCGGGCCGGCGCTCGATGATGGCCTTCCTGGAAGGGGACGAGAATGGCCCGCGCCAATTGACGGGGGCGCTGGATGCCTGGCGCAATCCCGCCAAGCTGGAGGAACAGACGGGGCCGCTTGCCGTCATGTTCACCGACATCGTCGATTCGACCACCATGACCGTCACGGTGGGCGACGATGCCGCCCAGTACGTGGTGCGTACCCACAACCGCATCGTCCGCTCGGCGCTCACCAACTATTCGGGCCGCGAGGTCAAGCACACGGGTGACGGCATCATGGCGTCCTTCGCCACCGTATCGAACGCCGTCGAGGCGGCCATCGAGATGCTGCGCCGGGTGGCGGCCAACAACACGGCGGAGGGCGATATTCCGTTGCACCTGCGCATCGGCATCAACGCCGGCGAGCCGGTGATCGAGGACGACGACCTGTTCGGCATCACGGTGCAGCTGTCGGCGCGGCTGTGCGCGGCCGCCCAATCCGATCAGATCGTGGTGTCCGAGGTGGTGCGCGGCCTGTGCTCGGGCAAGGACATCACGTTCAACACCCTGGGCGAGCGCGTGATGAAGGGGTTCAGGGAACCGATCCCGCTCTACGAGGCGGTCTGGCGCAAGGAAGACGCGCCCGCTGCGCCCGGTCCGTAAGTGAAGGCCCCGCCCCGGCCCTTATAGCGCGCCCGCCGGGCGGTAGCGCGCCAGATAGGTGGGCAGGATGGCCTCGAGCGGCGTTGGCGCGATGCCCAGCGCGTCGAGGCTGAGGGCGGAGGACGCCACCACGTTGTCGCGCTTGAGCAGCTTCACCTGGTCGCGGGTCAGCAGCGGCCAGGGGGTCTTTTCCAGGAACCAGGCCTCGATCGAGGCCATGGCGAACGGCACCGGGACCAGGGGCCGGCGGCGGTGGATCTCGGCCAGCATCATCTCCATGAGCTGGCGGAAGGTATAGATCTTGGGCCCGCCCAGCTCGTATGTCTGGCCCCGCGTCTCGGGGCTGGCCAGAATCCGGCAAATGGCCTGGGCGACATCGCCGGCGTAGACCGGCTGGAGGCGGGTCGCGCCGCCCCCGATCAGCGGCAGCGCCGGCAGGCAGCGGGTCATCGCCGCGAACAGGTTGAAGAATCTGTCCTCGGGGCCGAATACGACGCTGGGGCGCACCACGGTCACCTCCGGGAAGGCGGTCCGGGCCATCGCCTCGCCGCTGGCCTTGGTGCGGGCGTAGGCCGATTCCGATTCGGCGTCGGCGCCGATGGCGGACACCTGGACCAGCCGGCCGAGGCCGGCGCGGGCGGCGGCGGCGGCGAGATAGGCCGGGCCGTCGGCATGCAGGCGCTGGAAGGTGCGCCGGCCCCGCTCGACCAGGATGCCGACCAGGTTGACGGCGGCGTCGGCCCCCTCGATGGCGGCGGCCACCGAGGCGGGGTTGGCGATGTTGGCCTGGACGATGACGACCTGACCGACATCGCCCATGGTCTTGAGGAAAAGGGCCGCATCGACGTCGCGCACGGCGGCGCGGATGATGAATCCCTCCTTCACCAGCCGCTTGACCAGGTGTCGGCCCAGAAAGCCCGATGCTCCGAAAACGGTGACGACCCGGCGGCTCATGTTGCTCTTCCTTTCCTGCCGTGATCCCGCCGGAATTGCCGGACGCTCTTGCCCGCCGGCATCACGCGGGATCGCCTGTCCGTTGGCTTACAATGGCCATGTCGCGGCCGTCAACCGCGACAGACGATAATCGCGGTTGACATCCGTCGCCGGGAAGGTTAACGACTGCCTCGCCGGGGAGTTCCCGGCCGTTCTGCAATCGTGCCCAGGTGGCGGAATTGGTAGACGCGCAGGTTTCAGGTACCTGTGGCCGAAAGGTCGTGGAAGTTCGAGTCTTCTCCTGGGCACCATCCCTTCTTTTCATCTCGCCGCAAGGACGCTCCGAGTGACGGCGACATCCCCCACCATCGAGGTTCATCGCGGCGATCTGCCGGCCGGCGTCGATTTCGGCCAGGTGGTGGCGGTCGACACCGAAACCATGGGGCTCAACCCGCATCGCGACCGGCTGTGCGTCGTCCAGCTGTCGGCCGGCGACGGCGTCTGCCATCTGGTCCATTTCCCCACCGCCAGCTACGACGCCCCGCGCCTCAAGGCGCTGATGGCCGATCCGGCGGTCACCAAGATCTTTCACTTCGCGCGCTTCGATCTGGCGGTGATGCGCCGGTACCTGGGCGTGGTCTGCCAGCCGGTCTACTGCACCAAGATCGCCGCCAAGCTGACCCGCACCTTCACCGACCGCCATGGTCTCAAGGACTTGTGCAAGGACCTGTTGGGCATCGAGCTCAGCAAGGAGCAGCAGTCCTCGGACTGGGGCGCCGAGACGCTGACGGCCGAGCAGGTGAAGTACGCCGCCCGCGACGTCCTCTACCTCCACGAACTGCGCACCCGTCTCGATCGGGTGCTGGCGCGGGAAGGGCGCACGGAGCTGGCCCAGGCCTGCTTCCAGTTCCTGCCCTTCCGGGCCGCGCTCGACCTCGGCGGCTGGGACGAACCGGATATTTTCCGCCATTGACACGGGACTTCGGCGAAGAGCCGTAAGGCTTTGGTTCGTTGACGATTCCGACCCCCGGGCGCATACTCTTGCGGTCCAGGCTGGATAAGCATTTTTTCACCCCGTCGTCGGGAAGGCGATCGAACGGACCGGGCGCGGCGGCGCCGGACCCGGAGGTGAAGAGCGAATTTGTGGAAAGAGGGAATGACGGGATCCAGGGCAACGGCAACGGCGATGGAGCAGGCGGTCAATCCGACCGTCGAATCGGGACGTCGGGTCCTGCGGGTCGAGGTCGAGGGCCTGGAGGCGCTGGCGCGCACCCTGGGAACCCCCTTCTGCGCGGCGGTGGATGTTCTCGAGCGGCTGCGCGGCCGGGTCGTCGTGACCGGCATGGGCAAAAGCGGGCACGTCGCCCGCAAGATCGCCGCGACGTTGGCCTCGATGGGAACGCCGGCCCTCTTCGTTCATCCGGCGGAAGCCAGCCACGGCGATCTGGGCATGGTCGTCGAGGGCGATGTGCTGCTGGCGCTTTCCAATTCTGGCGAGACCCCCGAACTGGCCGACCTCGTGGCCTTCGCCAAACGCTTCGGCATTCCCATCATCGCGATGACCGCCAGCGGCCGCAGCGCGCTGGCCAAGGCCGCCGAGGTGGCGCTGTTGCTGCCGGCGGCCGCCGAGGCCTGCCCCATGGGGCTGGCGCCGACCACCTCGACCACCATGATGATGGCGCTGGGCGACGCGCTTTCGGTCGCGCTCCTCGAACGCAAGGGGTTCTCGCGCGACGATTTTCACGTGCTGCATCCGGGTGGCAAGCTGGGGCGCCGCCTGCTCAAGGTGGCTGACCTCATGCACGGCGGCGATGAGTTGCCACTGGTCGATGCCGGCATGCCGATGGCCGACGCGCTCATCGTCATGACCGCCAAGAGCTTCGGGTGCATCGGCATCGTCGATGACGCCGGGATGCTGCTGGGGGTGGTCACGGACGGCGACCTGCGCCGGAACATGAGCCCCGATCTGCTGGGCCGCCGGGCTGGCGACATCATGACGGGCAGCCCCAAGACCATCCGGCCGGACGCCCTGGCCAGCGAGGCGGTGCTCTTGATGAATGCCCGGGCGATCACCAACCTGTTCGTCGTGCGCGACGGCGTGGCGGTGGGCATCCTGCACATTCACGACTGTCTGCGCGCCGGCGTCGTCTGAGACGGGGATATGGAAAGGACCAGCACCAGCAAGATCGCCGTTCTGAACGTGGCGAACTCGGCCGTCCAGCGGACCGAGGGCAAGGTGCGCGCCCACTTTACCCCCGAGGCGACCCGCCGCCTGGGGTCGGGCTACAGCCGTTTCGTCGGCATGATGAAGGTTCTGCTGCCGGTGGGGGCGGCCATCCTGGTCGCCCTGGTCATCGCCTGGCCTTACCTGCAACCGACCGACGGACAGTTCCGCATCGGCTTTTCCTCGCTCGTCGCCACCCAGGCGGAGCGGCCCAACATCGTCAATCCCCGGCTGATCGGCACGGACGAGAAGGACCAGCCGTTCTCGGTCACCGCCGACCTCGCCAAGGACTTCTACCTGCGCCAGGATTTCTGGGGGGAAACCTCGACCCCGGTCGAGTTGGAAATGCCCAAGGCCGACATCACCTTGAAGGACGGCTCGTGGCTGGTGTTGACGGCCAACACCGGCCTGCTGATGCCGAAGACCAAGATGCTGGAACTGAGCGGCGCCGTGAACCTGTTCCACGATTCCGGCTATGAACTGCGCACCACCCACGCCATGATCGACCTGCAGAAGGGCGCGGCCGTCAGCGACCGACCGGTCGACGGCCAGGGGCCGTTCGGCAACATCAACGCCGAGGGCTTGCGGCTGACCGACAAGGGCAAGGATATCGTGTTCACCGGCAAGGCGAGACTGGTGCTCTATCCCGATGCCGGGAAGGCGGTGGAATGACCCGAATCCGGCCGAGATTGGGGACGTGGCTCATCGTCGCATGGGCCGGCCTGCTCGTCGGCGCGGGGCCGGCCGCCGGCCAGGGCCTCAATTTTTCCAATCCCGATTCCGCGGTGCCGATCGAGGTGACGGCCGACGACGGCATCGAATGGCAGCAGGAAAAGCAGCTGTTCCTGGCACGCGGCAACGCGCGGGCCACCCGCGGCGAAGTTGCCGTCAACAGCGACCTGCTGCGCGCCTTCTATCGCAAGAAGGCCGAGGGCGGGACCGACATCTACCGGCTGGAGGCGGTGGGGGCGGTGCGCATCGTTTCGGCCGGCGAGACGGCCTTCGGCGAAAACGCCGTCTACGACGTCGACAAGGGCATCATGGTGCTGAGCGGCAAGGAAGTGAAGCTGGTGGCCGCCGAGGACACCATCACCGCCGATCAGCAGCTCGAATACTACGACGCCAAGCAGATGGCGGTCGCCCGCGGCCACGCCGTGGCCCAGCGGGCCGACCGCAAGATCCGCACCGACGTGCTGGTCGCCTATTTCCAGAGGGACGCCGCCGGCAAAAGCCGGGTCTACAGGGTCGACGCCTTCGACAACGTGCACATCACCACCGCGCAGGAACAGGTGTGGGCCGACCGCGGCGTCTATAACGTGGACAGCGCCATCGCCACGCTGAGCGGCAACGTCAAGCTGGTGCGCGGCGAAAACACCCTGGTTGGCTGCAGTGCCGAGGTGAACCTGAAAACCGGCATCAGCAAGCTCAAAAGCTGCGAAGGCCAGGGACGCGGCGTGCGCGGCCTGCTCAAGGCCGACGAGACGCCGGGCCTGAAGAACCGAACCCCGGGGACGAAGTAAGGACGCCGGAGCCATGGAAACCAGAACGCCCCCACCCGCCGCCGGTCCGACGGCCGTCATTCCCGGCGGCAAGCCCCGCCTGATCTCGGCCAACCGCGGGCTGGTCGCCAAGAACATGGGCAAGCGCTTCAAGAAGCGGCCGGTGGTGCGCGGCGTCAACCTGGAAATCCAGCGCGGCGAGGTGGTGGGTCTGCTGGGACCGAACGGGGCCGGCAAGACGACCTGCTTTTACATCATCACCGGCCTGATCTCGCCCGATTACGGCAACATCTATCTCGACAACCAGGATTTGACCGACCTGCCGATGTACCGGCGGGCCCGCCTGGGGATCGGCTATCTGCCGCAGGAGGCGTCGATCTTCCGCGGCCTGTCGGTGGAAGACAACATCCGTGCCGTGCTCGAGGTGGTGGAAAAGTCCCGCGACCGCCGCGAGGCCATCCTCGATTCGCTGCTGGCCGAATTCTCGATCACCCACTTGCGGCACACCCCGGCGCTGGCCCTCTCGGGCGGCGAGCGGCGGCGCGTCGAGATTGCGCGTACGCTGGCCTCCAATCCCCATTTCGTGCTGCTCGACGAACCGTTCGCCGGCATCGATCCCATCGCCGTCAACGACCTGCGCGAGCTGGTCTTTCATCTCAAGGATCGCGGGATCGGGGTGTTGATCACCGACCACAACGTGCGGGAAACTCTCGACGTCATCGATCGAGCCTATATCATTCATGATGGTATGGTGCTCATGGAAGGCGCGCCTGCGGATATCGTCGGCAACGAGGACGTGCGCCGGGTCTACCTCGGCGAACGCTTCACTCTTTGACGCTGCCGGGGGTCGCCTTCCAGGAGCTGCCTGAGACGTCGGGTTTGTCGCGATGATCCTGTCCCGGAACCGCTCAGATGGGGGCTCTCGTCCGGCGCCATGCGCCGGGCCGGGCCGCATTTCCGCGGCCGGCCGGCGTGGAGGAGGCGGGCGATGGCGCTGACCCCCCGCCTTGAGTTGCGCCAGAGCCAGGCGCTGGTGATGACGCCGCAGCTCCAGCAGGCGATCAAGCTGCTGCAGCTTTCCAACATGGAACTGAGCGCCTTTGTCGAGGAGGAACTGGCCAAGAACCCGCTGCTCGAGCGTGAGGAAGGCGAGGCCACGGGCGGTGCCGACGGGGCCGGCGACGCCGAAACCAGCCCCGACGGTGGCCAGGACGGCTCCGCTCCGGCCGGCGAGGACGGTGGGGGCGACGGCCTGGAAGGCATCGACTTCACCGAGACCCGCAGCGCGGCGACGACCGAAGACCTGGACGTCGATTACGACAACGTGTGGAACAACGACAGCGCCGGCGACGCCGGCGACGGCGGCCTCGCCGACACCGCGTTCGCCACCTGGGGCGGCGGTGCCGGCGGCAGTTTCGAGCCGACGTCGGGCGACCTCGAGCAGACCCTTTCCGAGGAAAAAACCCTGCGCGATCACCTGATCGGGCAGATGAACATGGAATTCCACGACCCGGCCGAGCGGGTGATCGGCCTGCAGCTGATCGATCGCCTCGATGACGCCGGCTATCTGGCCGAAAGCGTCGAGTCGGTGGCCGCCATCCTGGGCTGCGCCCCGGCCCGCGTGGAAGCCACGCTGGGCCGGCTTCAGCGGCTCGACCCGTCGGGCATCTTCGCCCGCGACCTGGCGGAATGCCTGGCCCTGCAACTTCGCGAGCGCGACCGCCTGGACCCCGCCATGCAGGCGCTGATCGCCAATCTCGAGCTGCTGGCCAAGCGCGATCTCGCCGGCCTGATGCGGGTCTGCGGGGTCGACCGCGAGGATCTCCTCGACATGGTCGCGGAACTGCGCGCCCTCAATCCCAAGCCGGCGCTCTCCTTCGACTCCGCGGTGGCGCCGCCGATCACGCCCGACATCCTCATGCGTCCCCAGCCGAACGGCGGCTGGTCGGTGGAACTCAACGCCGAGACCCTGCCCCGCCTGCTCGTCAACAACCGCTATCACGCGGTGGTCAGCAAGGCGGTGCGCACCAAGGAGGATCGCCACTACATTGACGACTGCTTCCAATCGGCCAACTGGCTGGTGAAGTCGCTGCATCAGCGGGCGACGACCATTCTCAAGGTGGCGGCCGAGATCGTCCGCCAGCAGGACGGCTTCTTCGCCCACGGGGTGCAGTTCCTGCGGCCCCTGGTGCTGCGCGACATCGCCGAAGCCATCGAAATGCACGAAAGCACGGTCAGCCGCGTCACCTCCAACAAGTTCATTGCCAGCCCCAGGGGCATCTACGAGCTGAAGTATTTTTTCACCGCCTCCATCGCCAGCTCGTCCGGCGGCCAAGCCCATTCGGCCGAGTCCGTGCGCTGCCGCATCCGCGAGCTGATCGAGGCCGAGAAGCCTGCCGCCGTCCTTTCCGACGACACCCTGGTCGAGATGTTGAGCAGGGAAGGCGTCGAGGTGGCCAGGCGAACGGTGGCCAAGTACCGCGAATCCCTGGGCATCGCCTCCTCGGTCCAGCGGCGGCGCAACAAGACCAGCGGATTGTGACGGTTTTTCAAGGCGTTGCCGGGCTCCCGCCGCGGCTATTGACTCCGATACCGGGGGTCACTAAGTTCCGGGCCTCTCCGATGAACACGGAGGCCGGGCGGTGGTGGGCCATTGCGACAAGCCGCGCTGGGAATTATCTAAAAAGCAGTAGCCAATTCCGGGTCCCCCGGGGCTGTGGGGCCACACACGGCAGGACAGCTTTCCTCATGGAAATTTCAGTCAAAGGCAAGAATCTTAACGTCGGCGACGCGCTTCGCGAATACGTCGTGAAGAACCTCACCTCCGACGTGAAGAAGTATTTCGACCGCGCCCTTCACGCGACCGTCATCTTTTCGCGGGAAGCGCACCTCAACCGGGCCGAGATCACCGTCCACGCCGGACGGGGACTGGTGATGCAGGGCGGTGCCGCGGCGGACGAAATCCATGCCGCTTTCGACAACGCGTTGGACCGCATCGCCAAGCAGCTGCGGCGCTACAAGCGCCGCCTGAACGACCACCACAAGGGCGTGGGCGGGGCCGAGGATGAAACCATCCAGGCTGCGCAGTACGTCCTGGCGGCAGAAGGCGAGGACGAGGAGATTCCCGCCGACGGCCAGCCGGTGGTCATCGCCGAAATGGCGGCCGAGATCGACACCATCACGGTCAGCGAGGCGGTGATGCGCATGGACCTCGCGGACTCCCCGGTGGTGATGTTCCGCAACCGGGCCCACGGCGGTCTCAACGTGGTGTATCGGCGGCCCGACGGCAACGTCGGCTGGATCGATCCCCGGGGAACGCGCGAAGGTTAAGGGGCGGTGATGGAGATTTCCGATCTGATCACGACCGAGAGCGTGATCCCACATCTGCATGCCACCAGCAAAAAACAGGCGCTGCAGGAACTGGCCAAACGTGCCGCCGGCGTTTCGGGCATGCACGAGCGGGCCATTTTCGACGTCCTGCTGGAGCGCGAGCGGCTGGGGACCACCGGGGTGGGCAACGGCATCGCCATTCCGCACGGCAAGTTGCCCAATCTCGACCGCCTGTACGGCCTGTTCGCCAAGATGGACAAGCCCATCGACTTCGATGCCATCGACGAGCAGCCGGTCGACCTGATCTTCCTGCTTCTGGCGCCCGAATCTGCCGGCGCCGACCACCTCAAGGCCCTGGCCCGGGTGTCGCGCCTGCTGCGCGACAAGAGCGGCTGCGAGAAGCTGCGCGGCACCGACAGCGCCGAGGCCCTCTACGCCATCCTCACCGAGTCGGCGACGTCGCACGCCGCCTGAGGCGGCGCCTTCCAGCCAAGCGATTCCGTGCGATCGTAAATCGCTCTAATGAACGCTGACCGGCTCCAGCTCGTTCTGGCGCACGGTGGCCAGTGCGAGGTCACGGTTGGGCACCACGGCCAAGTGCTGGCCGTTGGCGGCATGGATGGCATAGGCGTGGGCGCCGTTGACGACCACCGGCTTGACGTAAGCGACGTCCTCGACACCGAGGGTGGCGAAGTCGGCGAGAGTCAGGTCCCGCGACAGCGGCGCGCCGGATGAGTTGTTGCTTGTCTTGTCGTGCATGGCAATCTCCTTCGCGGCGCCTGGATGGTCCGGCACGCCGAGGGGTTGCGAATTGGAAGGCGAAGGCTCGAAGCGGGTTTCGGCCGGGACAGCGTCAGACCTCGGTGTCCATCTCGATGGTCTTGCGCTTGCCGACGGCTTTCTTCGACCCTCCGGCGTCGATCGGCACGGTGCGCGCTTTCGCTTCCGGCAGCTGGCGTTCCAGGTCGATGTGGAGCAGCCCGTTGTCGAGCGAGGCGCCCTTGACCTCGATGCCCTCGGCCAACACGAAGCTGCGCTGGAATTGCCGGGAAGCGATTCCCCGATGCAAGTAGACCCGCCCGGCATCCTCGTCATTCCCGCGGCCACGGATAATCAACTGGTTGTCCTCAATGGTGACGTTGAGCGTGTCCATCGAGAATCCAGCCACCGCGAGCGTGATGCGCAGGGCGTTCTCGCCGGTCTGTTCGATGTTATAGGGCGGATATCCGTCGTGCGACGTCTTGGCGACGCGATCGAGGATGCGCTCGAAATGATCGAACCCCAGCAGCAGCGGGCTGTCGAATACGGATACACGGGCCATAATAGGTCGTCCTCCTCCAGGTACGAGCGAGTCCGGTTTTTGCGGGCCCTCGTCGAGGCGCCCCGCCGGCGGCCATAAGGCACCGCCGGCAACCGCGTATTATTTCGGTCGGGATCGGCTGCAAGTCAATAGGGGGTAACGGCCCCGCCGGTTAGCCGCGCCGGAGCGAAACGCCCTTTTCCTTCATCAGGGTCACCAGCTCGCCCGATTCGACCATCTCGCGAAAGATGTCGGCGCCGCCGACGAACTCACCCTTGATGAAAAGCTGCGGCAGCGTCGGCCATTGGCTGAACGACTTGATGCCTTCGCGCAGCTCGGGGTCGGCCAGGACGTCGATGCCCTTGAAGGGCACGCCCAGGACCTGCAGCCCCTGGGCGACATGGGCGGAAAAACCGCATTGCGGGACTGCCGGCGTGCCCTTCATGAAAAGGGCGACGTCGTTCTCGGTGATCTCCCGGCGGATGCGCTCGGTGACGGGGGTCTCTGTCATGATCGTGGTCTCCTTGGCGCCGGGCTCAGACGTGGAAGGACTCGCCGCAGCCGCAGCGGGCCTTTTCGTTGGGGTTGCTGAAGACGAAGCCCGACTTCAGCTTGTCCTCGACGTAATCCATTCGGCTGCCCAGCAGATAGAGGGTTGCCTTGGGATCGACGTAGACGGTCACACCGCCGGCCTCGACCACCTCGTCGGCCGGCCCGGGGGCGGCGGCGAACTCGACGTGGTAGGACATGCCCGAGCATCCCTGCGCCTTGACGCCGATGCGCAGTGCCTGTCCCGAAGCGTCGTCGCGGTTCACCAGATGGCGGACGCGCTCGATGGCGGCGTCCGTCAGCGTCAGCAATTGGGGTCGTTCAGTCATCGTCAACTCGTTCTCCGTTCAGAAAAATCCCAGTTCGAGGCGGGCCGCTTCCGACATCATGTCCTTGTCCCACGGCGGGTCCCAGACCAACTCGACGGCCACGCTCTCCAATTCGGGAACCATGCCGCGCACGGAATGTTCGACGTGTCTCGGCATCTCGCCAGCCACCGGGCATCCCGGCGCGGTCAGGGTCATGCGGATGGTGGCGTGCTTGCCGGTCTCGTCGATGTCGATGCGATAGATAAGACCGAGCTCGTAAATATCCACCGGAATTTCCGGGTCGTAGACGGTGCGCAGGGCCGAGACGATGCGCCCCTCCAGCCCCTCGCGATCGCCCGACATCGACAGGGCTGGGGCTGCCTCGGCCGCCGCCGGGGCGCCTTCCACCTGCGAGGTCTCGCCCTTGTCGAACACGAAAGAATCCGTCATGGCGTTCTCCGATCCTTGGCTCACTCGGTGCTCACTTTGTCGGCCTCGTTGCCGATTGCCGCCTCCATGGTGTGCCAGCCCAGCGTCGCGCACTTGACGCGCATGGGATACTCGCGCACCCCGGCCAGCACCATCAGCCGCTCGAAGTCGTCGGCGTCGACGGCGGCATCGCCCTCGCTGTCGTGGGAACCGGTCAAGAGGTCGTGGAAGCGGTGGAACAGCGCATGGGCCTCGGCCACCGTCTTGCCCTTCAGCACTTCCGTCATCAGCGAGGTCGAAGCCATCGAGATGGCGCAGCCGCTGCCCTCGAAACCGACGTCCTCGACCTTGTCGTCCTTGAGCTTGAGGTGCACGGTCACGCGATCGCCGCACAGCGGGTTGTGGCCGTTGGCGTGGTGGTTGGCGCCGCTCGGGGCGCCGAAATTGCGGGGCGTCCTCCCATGATCCAGGATGACCTCCTGGTATAGTTCTCTGAGTTCCGAACTCACTTGAAGATCTCCTTGACCTTGTCGACCGCCTCGATCAGCAGGTTGACGTCGTGGCGCGTGTTATAAAGCGCGAACGAGGCCCTGACCGTGCCGGGAATGCCGTAGCGTTCCATCACCGGCTGGGCGCAATGGTGGCCGGCCCTGACGGCGACGCCGTGGTGGTCGAAAATGGTGCCGACGTCGTGCGGATGGGCGCCGTCGATCATGAACGACAGGATGGCCGCCTTGTTCTTGGCCTCGCCATAGATGCGCACGCCGGGGATCTGGCGCATGCGTGCCGTCGCCTCCTCAAGCAGGCTGTGCTCGTGGGCGGCGATGTTTTCCAGGCCGAGCCCGGTCACGTAATCGATGGCGGCGGCCAGCCCGGTGGCGCCCGAGATGTGGGGCGTGCCGGCCTCGAACTTGTTGGGGGGCGGCGCGAAGGTGGTCTTCTCGAAGCTGACCGTCTCGATCATGTCGCCGCCGCCCTGCCACGGCGGCATGGCCAGCAGGTGCGCCTTCTTGCCGTACAGCACGCCGATGCCGGAAGGCCCGTACACCTTGTGGCCGGAAAAGACGTAGAAGTCGCAATCCAGATCCTGGACGTCGACCTTCAAGTGCGGCGCCCCCTGAGCTCCGTCGATCAGCACCACCGCCCCCTGGGCGTGGGCCATCTCGATCATCTGCTTGACCGGCGGCAGGGTGCCCAGCGCGTTGGAGGCGTGGGTCACCGCCACCAGCTTGGTGCGCGGGCCCAACAGCCGCTCGTACTCCTCCATGATCAGCTCGCCGGCATCGTCGATGGGCACGGGGCGGATCTTGGCCCCCACGCGTTCGGCCAGCAGCTGCCACGGCACGATGTTGGAGTGGTGCTCGAGGTAGGTGAGGATGATTTCGTCGCCCTCACCGATGAACTTGTCGCCGTAGGCGTAGGCGACCAAGTTGACCCCCTCGGTGCCGCCGCGCACGAAGATGATCTCGCTGCTTTCGCGGGCGTTGAGGAAGGTCCTCACCTTGTCGCGCGCCACCTCGAAATTCTTGGTGGCCAGCGCGCTCAGCTCGTAGACGCCGCGATGGATGTTGGCGTACTCCGCCTCGTAGCAGCGCCTGACCGCGTCGATCACCTGCATCGGCTTCTGGGCGCTGGCGGCGCTGTCCAGGAAGGCGCGGCCGTGGATCACCGGGGTGGCCAGGATGGGAAAGTCCCGGCGCGCCGCCTCGGCATCGAAGGCCGGCACGAAAACGGACGACGGCCGTGCCGCGGCGAGGGGGGCAAAGGTGTTCATGCCAAGCTTCCTTCCTGGGCGGCCTGGTCCAGCCAGCCGCTCATCAGACCGTCGAGATGTTCGCGCACGGCGTCGACGGGAACCTCGTCGATCTGCTCCCTGACGAAGGCGCGGATCAACAGCCGCCGGGCCTCGGCCACCGGGATGCCGCGCGCCCTCAGGTAGAACAGCGAGTCCTCGTCGAGTTCGCCGGTGGTGGCGCCGTGGCTGCATTTCACGTCGTCGGCGTAGATTTCCAGCTCCGGCTTGGTGCTGACCTCGGCGCCGTCGGACAGAAGGACGGCGCGGCTCAGCTGATGGCCGTTGGTCTTTTGCGCATCCTTGGCGACCAGGATCTTGCCCTGGAAGACGCCCCGGGCCTTGCCGTCGAGCACACCCTTGTAGATCTCGCTGCTGGTGCAGTTGGGCTTGGCGTGGGTGATGAAGGTGGTGGTGTCGGCGTGCTGGCGGCCGTTGACCAGATAGGCGCCGTTGAGGTGGCAAAGGGCGCCCTCGCCGTCGAGCACCACCTCGATCTCGTTGCGCGAGAGGGCGGCGCCGACGGTCATGACGAAGCTGTCGTAGCGGCCGCCGGCCGCCACCCGGGCCTTCGAGAACGACAGATGGGTCGCCGCCCGCGAATCGGCCTGCACCTTGACGTGATCGAGCCACGCGTTGGCTTCGATGGCGATCTCGCCGACCGGGTTCGACCAGTAGGCGATGCCGTCGGCCGTCGCGATGTGGCTTTCCACCAACGTGGCGCGGCTGCCCTCGCCGATGACGATCAGGTTGCGCGGATGATGGGCCAGCGCGCCTTCCGTTCCGGCGGTGGCGACGAACACCAGATGGAGCGGTTGCTCGACCTGGGTTCCTGGCGCCACGCTGAGCACGGCGCCGTCGGCCAGGAACGCGGTGTTGAGGTTGACCAGCACGCGCCCGTCGGGAGCGGCCACCGCCCCCAGCCGGCCCTTAAGGGCCTCCGAATCGCCTTCCATGGTGCGGGCCACGGTCGAAAGCGCGACGCCGGCCGGCAGCGCGCTCGAATCCGACAGGTCCGGACGATGGCGGCCATTGACGAAGACCACCCGGTAGGCGCCGTCGATGACCGGCAGCAGCTCGCCGGCCACGGTTGCCTTGGCGTCGGCCTCGGCGGCCGGCCGCAGGGGGCTGTCGGCCAGGCTCTTGAGGTTGGTGTACTTCCACTGTTCGACGCGCGTCGACGGCAGGCCGCTTTCGGCGAAGCGGGCGAGCGCGTCTGCGCGCAGCGCCGCCAGCCATGGCGCGCCGCCCGGCAGGGCCGGCCTGGCGCCCTCGGCGTAGGCGAACGGGATGCTCCTGACATGGCTCATGGACGTTCCCCTCAGGCGGCGTTGGCGATGGCGGCGTAGCCTTCGCGTTCCAGTTCAAGCGCCAGTTCCTTGCCGCCCGAGCGCACGATCTTGCCGGCCGCCATGACGTGGACGAAGTCGGGCTGCACGTAATCGAGCAGGCGCTGGTAGTGGGTGATCAGCACGATCGCCCGGTCGGGGCCGCGCAGCGCGTTGATGCCCTCGGCGACGACGCGCAGCGCGTCGATGTCGAGCCCCGAGTCGGTCTCGTCCAGGATGGCCAGCTTGGGATCGAGCACCGCCATCTGCAGGATCTCGTTGCGCTTCTTCTCACCGCCCGAAAAGCCGACGTTGACGGCGCGGCGGATCATCTCGTCGCCCATGCCGAGCTTGGTCTGCTTATCGCGCAACAGCTTGAGGAACTGCATGGCGTCGACCGGCGGTAGCCCACGGTACTTGCGCACCGCGTTATAGGCGGTCTTGAGGAAGGTGACGTTATCGACGCCGGGGATCTCCACCGGGTACTGGAAGGCAAGGAACAGGCCCTCGCCGGCCCGCTCCTCGGCGGCCAGCTCCAGCAGGTCCTTGCCGTTCAGCGTGACGCCGCCGCCGGTGACCTCGTAGCCCTCGTGCCCAGCCAGCACGTAGGAAAGCGTGCTCTTGCCCGAGCCGTTCGGGCCCATGATGGCGTGCACCTCGCCGGCCTTGACCGAAAGGTTGACGCCCTTGAGGATCTGCTTGTCCTCGATCGAGGCGTGCAGGTTCTTGATTTCGAGCATTTTTCTATCCGTCCTTTCCAAAATTCCGGGCCCGGCGGTCAGCCGACGCTGCCTTCCAGGCTGATTCCGACCAGCTTCTGCGCCTCGACGGCGAACTCCATCGGCAGGACCTGGAGCACCTCGCGGCAGAAGCCGTTGACGATAAGCGACACCGCTTCCTCGGGCGTCAGGCCGCGTTGCCGGCAATAGAACAGCTGATCGGCGCTGATCCTGGACGTCGTCGCCTCGTGCTCGACGCGCGCCGAGCGGTTCTTGGATTCGATGTAGGGCACCGTGTGGGCGCCGCAGGTGTCGCCGATCAGCAAGCTGTCGCACTGGGTATGGTTGCGCGCGTTTTCGGCCTTGGGCTGGATGCGCACCAGGCCGCGATAGGTCTGATCGGCCTTGCCGGCCGAGATACCCTTGGACACGATGGTGCTGCGCGTGTTCTTGCCGATGTGGATCATCTTGGTGCCGGTGTCGGCCTGCTGGCGGTGGTTGGTGATGGCGATCGAATAGAACTCGCCCACCGAGTTGTCGCCCTGCAGGATGCAGCTCGGATACTTCCAGGTGATGGCCGAGCCGGTTTCCACCTGGGTCCACGAGATCTTCGAATTGCGGCCGCGGCAGGCGCCCCGCTTGGTGACGAAGTTGTAGATGCCACCCTTGCCTTCCTCGTCGCCCGGGTACCAGTTCTGCACGGTGGAGTACTTGATCTGGGCGTCGTCGTGGGCGACCAGTTCGACCACCGCGGCATGGAGCTGGTTCTCGTCGCGCATCGGCGCCGTGCAGCCTTCCAGATAGCTGACGTAGGCGCCCTCGTCGGCGACGATGAGGGTGCGCTCGAACTGCCCGGTCTGCGCCGCGTTGATGCGGAAATAGGTGGACAGCTCCATCGGGCAGCGCACGCCCTTGGGCACGTAGACGAACGAGCCGTCGGTGAACACCGCCGAATTCAGCGTGGCGAAGAAGTTGTCGGAATAGGGCACCACGCTGCCCAGGTACTTCTTCACCAGCTCGGGATGCTCGCGCACCGCTTCGGACATCGAGCAGAAGATGATGCCGTATTCCCCCAGCTTCTTCTTGAAGGTGGTGGCCACCGACACGCTGTCGAACACCGCGTCCACCGCGACGCCGGCCAGCATCTCCTGCTCCTTGAGCGGGATGCCCAGCTTGGCATAGGTCTCGAGCAGCTTGGGGTCGACCTCGTCGAGGCTCTTCAGTTCGTCCTTCTTGGGCGCCGAATAGTAATAGGCGTCCTGGTAGTCGATCTTGGGGTAATGGATCTTGGCCCAGGTCGGCTCGTCTTCCAGCGTCGTCCACAGGCGGAACGCCTTGAGGCGCCATTCGAGCAGCCACTCGGGCTCGCCCTTCTTGGCCGAGATGAACCGCACGGTGTCCTCGTTGAGGCCCTTGGGAACGGTGTCGGTCTCGATATCGGTGACGAAGCCGTACTTGTATTTCTGGTCGGTGACCGAGCGGACGGTTTCGACGGTATCAGAAACGGCGGGCATTGGACTCTCCTCGCGTCGGGGATGCGGCTTGCGACGCGGCGGCGACCGGCTTTTCGGCCGGCGGCGCTCCAGCGTCGATGAAATAGTCGAAAGGCGACATCATGTCGGCCAGCGTCAGGTTCTTCAGAGCGTCGACAATGGCGGCGTTGACCCGGTTCCAGCGGCCCGACATCAGGCACTGGCTTTCGCGCTCGCAGCTGTCGTGGTCACCTTCGACGCAGGCCGTCAGGCTCAGGCGGCCGTCCAGGACCTCCAGGGCCTCGACCACCGAAATCCGCTCGGGCGCCCGGGCCAGGGTGTAGCCGCCCTGGGCGCCGCGCTGGGAAACGGCAAGCCCGCCCTGGACCAGGGTCTTCAGCAGCTTGGCTACCGTCGGCAGCGTCAGTCCGGTGGCCGCCGCGATCTCGGGCGCGGTCTGCATGCGTTCGCCAGCCACCGCCAGGCGGACCATCACGACGATGCCGTAATCGGTCATCTTGTTAAGTTTGATCATGCCATCGATTCTTAATATAGTACCAATTCAGTCCTGATTGCAAAATAGGACAGGCCGGCTGGCGTTTCAAGCCCGTTTCGGGGAAAAGCGAAGCGGCGCTCCGTCTGTGGTTGGCGGCGGAGCACCGCTTACCTATATGCAGGCCATCAAGCAGGACGTTCAGTCCTCGACAGAGGGACAATGCCGATCATGGTTTCAGCGATCGCCGCCAAGGCGGAAGTGATCGCGGCCCCGCGCCGCGAAGTGGAATCGGTGGTGGTGCGCTTCGCCGGCGATTCCGGTGACGGCATCCAGCTCACCGGCAGCCAATTCACCATGTCGACCGCACTGGTCGGCAACGACCTGGCGACCTTCCCCGATTTCCCGGCGGAAATCCGCGCCCCGGTCGGCACCACCTTCGGGGTGTCGGCCTTCCAGATCAATTTCGGGGCGCGCCGCATCATGACGCCGGGCGATGCGCCGGACCTGCTGATCGCGCTGAACCCGGCGGCGCTCAAGGTCAATCTCGACGCCGTCAAGGCCGGCGGCACCATCGTCATCGACACCGGAACCTGCACCGCCCGCAACCTGCGCAAGGCGGGCTTTGCCGGCAATCCACTGGAGGATGGCACGCTCGCCCCCTTCAAGGTGACCGGCATCGACGTCTCGCGCCATACCGAAGAGGCGTTGACGCGCTTCGGTTTGTCCCAGAAGGACATGCTGCGCTGCAAGAACATGTGGGCGCTGGGTCTGGTCTATTGGATGTACGGCCGCAGCCGCCAGGCCACCGTCGACTGGCTCAATCGCAAGTTCGCCAAACGGCCCGAGATCGCCGAGGCCAACATCGCCGCGCTCAACGCCGGCCACGCCTTCGGCGAGACCGCCGAGATGGGGGGCGGCCTTTCCGGTTTCACGGTGCGGCCGGCCGCCCTCGATGCCGGCCTCTATCGCACGGTTTCGGGCAGCGAGGCCCTGGCCTGGGGTCTGGTCGCCGGCGCCCAGCTGGCCGGGCTGAAGATGGTATTCAGCTCGTATCCCATCACGCCGGCCTCCTCCATCCTGCACACCCTGGCGCCGCTGCGCGACTACGGGGTGACCACCTTCCAGGCCGAGGACGAGATCGCCGCCGTCTGTTCGGCGATCGGCGCCTCCTACGCCGGCGCGCTCGGCGTCACCTCCAGTTCGGGGCCGGGCATCGCGCTCAAGACGGAAGCCATCGGGCTCGCCATCGGCACCGAGCTGCCGCTGGTCGTCGTCGATTCGCAGCGGGCCGGGCCGTCGACGGGCATGCCGACCAAGACCGAGCAATCCGACCTTCACCAGGCGGTGTTCGGGCGCAACGCCGACAGCCCGGTGGCGGTGATCGCCGCGCGCTCGCCGTCCGACTGCTTCGAGGTCGCCATCGAGGCGGTGCGGCTGGCCACCAAATACATGACGCCGGTCATCCTGCTCACCGACGGCTTCGTCGCCAACGCCGCCGAGCCCTGGCGCATCCCCGACGTCGACACCCTGCCCAGCATGCCGGTTTTCTTCGCCACCGAGCTCGAGGGCTTCCGCCCGACCCGGCGCGACCCCGAAACCCAGGCCCGCGAATGGGTGCTGCCGGGAACTCCCGGCATGGAACACCGCATCGGCGGCCTGGAACGCGACTTCGACACCGGCAACATCTCGTACGATCCGGCCAACCATCAGAAGATGACCGACCTGCGCATCGGCAAGATCGCCGGCATCGCGCGCGACATTCCCGCCCAGGCGGTGGAAGCCGGCAACCCCGGCGGCCGCTTGGCGGTGGTCGGCTGGGGCTCGACCTTTGGGCCGATTTCGCGCGCGGTGGACAACCTGCGCGGCGCCGGGCTCGACGTGTCGCACATCCACCTGCGCTACATCTGGCCGCTGCCGGCCAACCTGGGCGACCTGCTGGCCGGCTTCGAGCACGTCCTGGTGCCCGAGATGAACGCCGGGCAGCTGATCACCCTGTTGCGCAGCCGCTATCTGATCGACGCCGAGGGCCTGAACAAGGTCAGCGGCCAACCCTTCAAGATTTCGGAAATCGAGGCGGCGGTGCGCGCCCGCCTGGAGGCCTGACATGAACGTCACCACGCCACCCAAGAAGCTGACCGACAAGGACTTCGCCTCCGACCAGGAAATCCGCTGGTGCCCGGGGTGCGGCGACTACGGGGTCCTGAAGGCCCTGCAGCGCACCCTGCCCGAACTGGGCGTGCCCCGCGAAAAACTGGTCTTCGTGTCGGGCATCGGCTGCTCGTCGCGCTTTCCCTATTACATGGCGACCTACGGCTTCCACACCATCCACGGCCGGGCGCCGGCGATCGCCACCGGCATCAAGCTGGCCAACCGCGACCTCGATGTGTGGGTCATCTCGGGCGACGGCGACGGCCTCAGCATCGGCGGCAACCATCTGCTGCACGCGCTCCGGCGCAACGTCGATCTCAACATCCTGCTCTTCAACAACGAGATCTACGGCCTGACCAAGGGCCAGGCGTCGCCGACCTCGCGGCCGGGCACGCGCTCGCCTTCCACTCCCGGCGGTTCCGTCGATTATCCGATTTCGGCGGCGCGCTTCGCGCTCGGCGCCGGCGCCCACTTCGTCGCCCGCTCGGTCGATACCCTGCAGCCGCATCTGATGGAGATGTTCCGCCGCGCCCACGCCCACCGCGGCACCTCGTTCGTCGAGATCTTCCAGAACTGCCTGGTCTACAACGATGGCGTCTTCGCCCACTTCACCGACCGCGAGGTGGCCGACGACGCCCAGATCAGGGTCAAGCACGGCGAGCCGCTGTTGTTCGGGGCGGCCCAGGACAGGGGGCTTCGCCTCAAGCCCGGCAGCCTGGAACTGGAGGTGGTGAAGGTGGGCGAGGGCGGCGTCGGCGTGGGCGACGTTCTGGTCCACGACGAAACCAGTCCGGTGCTGGCCATGATGCTGGCCTCCCTGACGCCGCCGGCCTTCCCGGTGGCGTTGGGCGTCCTCTATTGCAATCCCGGCGCCTGCTACGAGGATGCCCTGGCGGCCCAGGCCGGCCCCAAGGCCGCCGACGGGCCGAAGGCCAATCTCAACGCGCTGCTTCGGCGCGGCGCCACCTGGACGGTGCAGGAAGGCGGGCGGATTGCCGACGCCTGAGCCGGGCCGGCGAGCCGGTTCTAGACCGGCCCCTTGGCCTGGCCGCGCAGGCGTCGGATCAGGGCGTCGACCAGCAGCTTGAATTGGCGGTCGGAGGATTCCAGGGCGGCCAGGTGTTTTTGCAGATCGTCCTGGGAGATGACCGCCAGCGAGGTGCCGGGCCGGGTACGGGCCGAGGCGGCGCGCGGCAGGTCGTCGATCAGCGACATCTCGCCGATCACCTCGCCGCGGCCCAGGGTGGCGATCACCTCTTCGCGGCCGCCGCGCGCCCGGTAGATCTCCACCTGGCCTTCCGAAATCAGATAGGCCGCGTGGCCTTCATCGCCTTCCTCGAACAGGATCTGGCCGGCCTCCAGGTCGCTGGACGCCGCCACGTCCGGGACGGCCCGCGCCGCACCGCGTCCTTCCGCCGCCGGCCCGACGCCCAACATGCGGTCGAGCGACGAGGACAGCGCGCCGCGGACCTCCGACGGCAGCGTTTCCATGGCCAGGCGGGCGCGCAGCGCATGGATGACGGCGGCCAGCGCTTCGGGCGGCGTGCCTTCCGGCATCAGGTGGCGGACCGATTTCAGCTGGCCGATCAGCTGGGCCAGCGAGCGGCGGACGACGGCGACGTTCTTCTGGCCGGTCGGCGTCGGCATCAGGTCGAGCAGATAGCCCAGGCGCACCGCCCGATTGGGGAACAGGTCCAGCAGGTGCTCGATGGCCTCGCCCATGGAGAGCTCCTCGTGGCGGCCGAGCGCCATCTTGGAGCGCAGCGTCAGGGCCTCGGCTGTGGCGCTGCCGCCCAGCGTGCCGGCCGGATCGAGAAGGGTCGGCACCAGCGCCGTGAAGGCTTGGCGCTCGGCCTCGCCGCCTTCCTGGGTCAGCGGCTTGACGCTGCCAAGGACGCGCGCCACGCGGTCCAGCAGAATGCGCTGGGTGACCGGCAGCGCCGCCTGCCCCATGCGGGCGTGCAGCCGGTGCGCCGCCTCGCTGGCGAATTTAGGCAGCCGGCCGGAGCCGGTGGCGAGCGCGGTCAGGTGGCCGCAGGCCTCGGTTCCCTCGCGCAGGCCGCCCATCACCTCGGAAATCGCCGACGGGCCGTCGAGAAGCTCGGCGATCAGCTGGTCGATCAGCGCCAGGGCGTCGGCGTTGCCGCCACCCTCCAGGAGATCGAGCAGCTTGACGAGCCGGCCCCGCCAGTCGCCGCCTTCTCCCAGGATGGCGGCCATACAGGCCAGCACGGCGAAGGTCGGCACCTCGTCCAGCGCCCCGATGGGCAGGGCGGCCAAGCCCCGCTTGGCCACGGCGAGCCTTAGCTTCTCGCCCGCGCCGGAGTCATCGCGGGCTTGTTTGCGAAGCTGTTCGTGCAGCTCGAACAGGATTTCCGCTCGGTCGGCGGCCGATTTTGCCGTCGCCCCGGCCTGCGCCTTGGCCAGCAGATGAACGGCGTTGAGGAAAAAGCCCTCCCGCCGCTCCACCGCCGCCAGGTCGCCGGGCGACACCAGGAACTCGGCGGCCGTGATGCCGCGCTCGTCGAGATAGGCTCGCCCCAGCCGGCCGATTGCCAGGCGCGCCGCGTGACGCAGGCAGTCTTCGGGCGTTTCGCAGCAGGGCGCCGCGGCGATGGCATAAGGCTTGATGATCTTGGCCGAAACCGGGGCGGCTGCCTCGAAGATGACCTTTTCGGTGACCCAGCCGTCGCGCCTGGCGGTGATCCGCACCATGGGGTGTCGGCCGCCGGCCAGCAGCTTGTCGGCCAAGCCGCGGGCTTCCGTCTCGGCGCGGAAGATCTCGGCGATGATCCAGCGCGTGCCGTCCCCGGTCAGGACCTCATACGTCGTGCCCTTGAATCCCGGCAGGGCCATCGGATTTCCCTCAAGAGTCTTGACGTTTTAAGTCGCTTGTTGAGCCGTCGCGACTTTGCGCCACTATGCGAAATTCGGTGCCGCCGGTCCAGCGCCGACTCGACGCCCTTTTGCGAGCGCGGGACGGGCGTCCTCGTTTCGGATCGGCAACAACCGGGGAAAGGCGGGCAAGCCGCCCCGATGCGGGTCAGTGGACGCCGTGGCCGGCGATCAGCGGCAGATCGATCATGAAGATGGAGCCGACGCCGACCTCGCTTTTCACGTCGATGGCGCCGCCCAGCTTCTTGACGGTGCCGAAGACCACCGACAGGCCGAGGCCGGTCCCCTTGCCGAGCGGCTTGGTGGTGAAGAACGGCTCGAAGATCCTCTCCAGCGTCGCCGCGTCCATGCCCGATCCGTTGTCGGCCACCGCGATCCGCGCATAGGAGCCCGGCGGCAGGTCGCCACGGCCCTTCGTCGTGGCCGGATCGATCTCGATTTTCTCCAGCGTCACGTCGACGGCTCCGGCGGCCGGGGCGATCGCCTGGGCCGCGTTGACGATCAGATTGATGAGGATGGTGTCGATCTGCACCGGGGCCGCGCTGATAGGGCCGATGCCGCGCTCCAGGCGGTCGCGGATGGTGACGGAGGCGGGAATGGTCGCCCGCGCGATGACAAGCGCCGCGCGCATCACGTCGTGGAGGTCGAGCGGCTGGGCCGTGTAGGCGTCCTGGCGGCTGAACGCCAGGACCTGGGCGACCAACTGGCGGATTCGCAGCCCCGATTCCAAGACGGTCGTCAGCTGCCGGCGTCCGAGGTCTCGTTCCGGCAGCGATTCCCTGACGAGCTCGGTCAGGGTCAGGATCGGCACCAGCATGTTGTTGACGTCGTGGGCGATGCCGCCGGCCAGGGTGCCGATGGTCTCCAGGCGTTCCATGATCCGCTGGCGGCGCTCGCGCTCGATCTCCTCGGTGATGTCCTGGACGATGCCGATGATCCGCCCGACCTCGCGGCCGCCCGACCGGAAGGCCTTGCCGTGGGCCCTGAGCCAGCGGATGCCGTTGTCGGTGCGGGTACGGCGGAACTCAATCTCGCAGGGGGCGCCCTCGCTCATCAGGCGGTCGAATTCTTCGGCCACGGCCTGGCGGTCCTCGGGGAAGATCTCGCCCAAGAAATCGGCGAGCGCGGTCGAGGCCGCTTCGGATGGCACGCCGGTAATGCGCAGCGCATTGCCGTCGCGGTTGATTTTCCTGCCCATCCCGTCGAGTTCCCACGACCCCATCTCGGCGGCGTCGAGCGCGAAGCTGAGAAGCTCCCGGCTGTCGCGCAGGGCCCCCTCGACCTCGCGACGCTTGAGGGCCATCTGGATGGTGGCGTGCAACTCGCGTTCCGAGATCGGCTTGACCAGATATCCGAACGGCTTGGTGGCGCGGGCCCGTTCCAGCGTGGTGTCTTCGGAATAGGCGGTCAGATAGATGACCGGAATGCCGTCGATGCGGGCCGCCGTATCGATGCCGTCCATGTCGCCGTCGATGTGGATGTCCATGAGCACGACGTCCGGGGGCTGCCGCTCGATGGTCGAGAGGGCCTGGGCGCCGCTGGCGGCGATTCCGTCGACCGCATAGCCCAGCCGGACGAGCTGCTGCTTGAGGTGCAGCGCCACGATGCGCTCGTCTTCGACGATCATCACCTGGGTCGACTGCATCTGGCGGTCCTCCTCATGTTTCCATCGGGAAACGAATTTCGAACCGCGTCGGGTCGCGGCGCTGGATCGTCAGCTTGCCGCCAATCTGGTCGGCAAGGAGGGTCACAAGTTGAAGGCCGAGCGTCGCCGAGTTGTCTATATCGAGGCCGTCCGGCAGGCCGACGCCGTCGTCGCTGACCGAAAGGACGGCCCCGCCGCCCTCGCCGTTCGCCAGCCGGATGTCGATTTTGCCGCCGCGGCCTTGCGGGAAACCGTGCTTCAGCGTGTTGGATATCAGTTCGTTGACGATGAGCCCGCACGGAACCGCCGCATTGATGGGAAGACGGGCGTCGTCGGCATCGACGGAAACCGTGAAGCGGCTCGAATCGATTCCGTAGGAGCCGATCAGGGTTGGCACCAGGGAATCCAGGAAGGTGGCGAAGTCGACCTTGGCGAAGTCGTTCGACTGGTACAGCGTCCGATGGATGAGGGCCATGGAGAGCACGCGGTTCTGGCTTTCGCGCAACATGCCCAGGGCGACTTCGTCGCGGACGCCGGCGGTTTGCAGGCTGAGCAGGCTGTGAATGATCTGAAGGTTGTTCTTGACCCGGTGATGGATCTCGCCCAGCAAAAGGTCCTTTTCTTTGAGCGAGTCGCGAATGCGCTCCTCCTCGCGCTTGCGGTCCGAAATGTCGATGACGGCCGCCAGCACCACCATTCCCTCCTCGGTCTCGATGGGATTGAGGCCGATCTCGACCGGAAACGTGCTGCCGTCCTTGCGCAGGCCGAACAGATCGCGGCCGGCGCCCATCGGCCGCGACCCGGGCTCCCGGAAGAAGCCGGCCCGCATCGCCGAATGCCCTCCCCGCAATGGCTGTGGAACCAGCACCTCCACTTGCTGTCCCAACAATTCGGATCTGTCGTAGCCGAACAGGCGTTCGGCCTGGGCATTGACCATGTCGATGCGGCCGGCCTCGTTGGTCATCAGGATGGCGTACGGGGCATACTCGACGACCCGCCGGAAGCGCTCCTCGCTCTTGCGCAGCGCCTGTTCGATTTTTGCCAGAAGCTCACTTTCCATCGCCTGCTCCGCCCCTCGATGCTCCGAGTGTCGAATGGCATCAGCCCGCCGCAGACCCGGCCCAATAGCTTATCATATTACTACATTATTCAAGCCGGCTCGACATTAGGCAAGAATGCAAGCGTTCCGCCGGTTCCAATGGGATGACGGATTCCGGAGCCTGGGGCTTGGCGGTCAACATCCTACAAAAGAACTCGGATGATAGCTCGGCAGGCGGCGCAAAAAAAAGCGCCGCCACGATCGGCGGCGCCATTTCCCCGTCAAAGGGGGTTATCGCGGTTGCGGAACCAGCCGCAGATAGGGCTTCAACTCGCGCCAGCCGCCGGGGAACTTTTTCTTGGCGTCCTCGTTCGACACCGAGGGCACGATGATGACGTCTTCGCCCTGCGCCCAATTGGCCGGGGTCGCCACGCTGTGCTTGGCGGTGAGCTGCAGCGAATCGATGACCCGCAGCAGTTCCGCGAAATTGCGCCCCGTGCTGGCCGGGTAGGTCAGCGTCAGCTTGACCTTCTTGTCCGGGCCGATGACGAACACCGAGCGCACCGTCAGGGTGTCGTTGGCGTTCGGATGGATCATGTCGTAAAGGTCCGACACATGGCGGTCGCTGTCGGCGATCACCGGAAAGTTGAGCGCGTTGCCCTGCGTTTCCTTGATGTCGGCGGCCCAACGCTCGTGGGATTCGACGGGATCGACGCTAAGCCCGACGACCTTGACGTTGCGCTTGTCGAATTCCTTCTTGAGGCCAGCCAGCGAGCCCAGCTCGGTAGTGCAGACGGGCGTGAAATCCTTGGGATGGGAGAACAGCACCGCCCAGCTGTCGCCGATCCAGTCGTGAAACTTGATGGTGCCCTCGGTCGTGACGGCCGTGAAGTCGGGCGCGATGTCGCCCAATCGAATGGCCATGGGTAATTCCTCCTCGGTCTTGGGTGTCGCCATGACTGCCCCGGGCGCCACATCTGGGAATTGGCCGAGGGGATGTCGAGAGGGAAAGGCCAAAAACATCAAAAATTTTTGTACGATAGTTTTATTTAACATTATTTATTGTATAAATGTGGGGTGGGCCGGCAACGGCGACGACCCGAGCGGGTAGACGCCACGGCGGCGAGGGGGCATGATGCGCCGCCTCGTTCTTTGCTTTTCCTCGATTTGGCCGCCGGGACCCGATGCGCGATTCGCCCCCTCCCCCATGGTACTACCGCCAGTCCGGCGTCATCCCCTACCGGTACGGCGCCGATGGGCCCGAGGTGTTGCTGATCACCTCGCGCACCCGCAAGCGCTGGATTCTTCCCAAGGGGGTCGTCGAGCCGGGGCTGGACGCCGTCGCCTCGGCCGCCAACGAGGCCTTCGAGGAAGCGGGCGTCAAGGGCCGGCTGGCGGAGCCGAGCGTGGGCTCGTTCGCCTACGCGAAATGGGAAGGGATCTGCACCGTCGAGGTGTTCGCCATGACGGTCGAGGAGGTACTGGACGATTGGCCCGAGCGGGCCGAACGCACCCGCCGCTGGCTGCCGCTGGCCGAGGCCGCCGGCCTGGCCGACGACCCGGGAGCCAGCGACCTGATCCGCCGGCTGGGCGAGACATTGGCCGCCGGTGCCTAGTTTTCGTTGAAGTTGCGGCGGCGCTGTTCGAGCGATTGCTCGCCGATGTCGCAGGGCGGCGGCTGGCGCGACGCCGCCCGCAGGAAGCCCGCCGCCGGCAGGGTCGGGGCGAAAGGCGCCGTGGCCGCGGCCCGCAGGACGCGCGGCCTTGCCGGTTCCGCCGGCGCCCGCACGACGAGAGTGCCGCCGGCCGGCGCGATGCCGGCGATCTCGGAAACCAGTTTGCGGCGGACCGCCTCGGCGAAGGAGCCGAACCCCTCGGCCACCACCATGAAGGCGCCCGGCCCGCCGATGACGCAGTAGCGGTAGTAGAGGTCGAGGTCGGGGATCTGCCGCTGGCCGAACGGATTGGCGCGGTCGTTGATGATGGGAAGGCCGTTGACGGTGATGTGCGCCGCCACCGCGGCGTCGCGGGCCAGCGACACCAGCCGGCCCTCGTTGTTGGCGCCGTCGCCCGAAATGTCGATGACCCGGCGGGCGCCCTCGAAGCCGTTGCCGGCGAACATCGGTACCGCGAAGTCGATGGCGTGGCTGATCGAGGTATACATTCCCCGCGTGACCGGCGTCCGGCCGATCCTGTCGACCAGGCCCTGGGCGCTTTCGGCGTCGCGCACCTCGGCCCAGCCGGCGACCACCGTGCGGTGGCCGATGCCGGCCCACTCGACGTAGCTGACGGCGATGGCGCCGCGATAGCCCCCCTTGATGGCGCGGATGACGTCGGGATGGGTGAGCGCGCCGAGATAGCCTTCCCGCTGAAGAAGCGCCTCCTCGCTATCGACGCTTCCCGAGACGTCGACCGCCAGAACCAGTTCCAGGTCCACCGCCACGTCGGCCCGGACATCATCACCCGGTACCGCGACGGCCACCAGCGAGGCCGTGACGACCGAGCCCACCAACAGCATGCGACGCACTGCGATATTCCCTGCATTCGACGGAAACGCGTTTCCTTCAGATGGCCTCGCCTGAGCCTTTCGAAAAGGGGGGCTATACGGCCGGTCATCCCGGGCCGCCCTGGAATCCGTCTTTGCTGCGGCCTATGATCGCGCCGCGCCACCAAAAAAAGGAAACGTCCCTGCGATGATGCGAATTGCCGTCTGCGAACCGGCCTTCGGCCGGCATCCCGTCCTCAAGGCTGAACTTCTCGCCCTGTATCCCGATGCCACCCTCAATGAAGGCGGCCGGGTGTTGGCGGGCGATGCCCTGATCGGTTTTCTCAAGGGGCATCAGGGCGCGATCGTCGGGGCCCAGGCGATGAACGATGCCGTGTTCACGGCGGTGCCGGAACTGACGGTCGTTTCGAAATGGGGCGTCGGGCTCGATACCATCGATTTGGGCGCGATGGCCCGCCACGGCGTGCGGCTGGGCTGGACGGGCGGCGTGAACCGGCTGTCGGTGGCCGAACTGGCCCTGTCTTTCTTCATAAGCCTTCTGCGACAAGTGCCGGCGGCGAGCCGGGATGTCCGCGGCGGCCTATGGCGGCGGCGGATCGGCCGCCACCTCAGCGGCCGCACGGTCGGCATCGTCGGCTGCGGCCACATCGGCAAAGAGGTGGTCCGCCTGCTGGTCCCCTTCGGTTGCCGGGTTCTGGCCCACGACATCCGCGATTACCCCGCTTTCTACGCGGCTCATGGGGTCGAGGCGGTTGAGCTGGAGGATCTGCTGAAAACCGCGGACGTGGTGTCCCTGCACGTGCCGCTCGACGCCACGACGCGGGGCATGATCGATGCCGGGCGGCTGGCGCTGATGCGGCCGGACGCGGTGCTGGTCAATACGGCGCGCGGCGGCATCGTCGACGAATCTGCTCTCAGGGAGGCCCTGAGCGGTGGCCGCCTGGCGGCGGCGGCGTGCGATGCCTTTGCGACGGAACCGCCAACCGATGCCGATCTGCTGGCGCTGCCCAACTTCCTGGCGACACCGCACATCGGCGGCAGCGCGGAAGAGGCCATTCTGGCCATGGGCCGCGGTGCCATTGCTGGCCTTGCGGACAACGCCGTGCCCGATCCGGCAACCGGGAATATCTGAGGAAGCGTATGGGCGGCCGTTTCCCGGCTATCGTCGCGCGGAAGCTCTGTGATAATTTCCTCCGTCGCACGGCCGTACTTGGGGAGGTGCTCCGTGCCGACTGCAAAAAGGGGAGGATCGAAGGCATGAAGTACTGGATGTCGGCAATCGTGGTGGCGACCGTGGCTTTGGCGCCGTCCGCCCAGGCGGAGACGCGGGTTACCTACAAGTCGGCCAAGACCGCGTCGTCGTATTATCAGATGGCGGTCCAGGTCGCCGAATCGGTCAAGGCGGGTTCCGGCGGTGCGATGATCGTGACCGTCGAGGAGAGCCAGGGGTCCGAGCAGAATGTGCGCGAGGCGGCCAAACGGAAGGGCAACTACGTCTTCACCACCCCGCCCGGCCTGATCGACAGCGCCCTGGAAGGAAAGAAGCCGTTTTCCGCCGACGAGGCCTACAAATCCATCCGGGCCCTGTTTCCCGTTCCATCCCTGACCATGCACTGGGTGGTGCGCGCCGACACCGGTATCAAGGATTTCGCCGATCTGGAGGGCAAGTCGTTCATCATCGGCAAGGGCAGCTTCGGCGCTCGCCAGACCGAGGCGGTGTTCAAGGCCCTGGGCCTGGAAGGCAAGGTGAAATTTGTCGACGTCGAGCTCAACTCGGCCGTCCCGGCCCTGAAGAACCGTCAGATCGACGGTTTCGCCACCGCCGGCTCGTGGCCGGCGCCGAACGTGCAGGAGGCGGGGGCGAGCGTCGATATCCGCCTGTTGAGCCTGAGCGAGGCGCAGCTTGCCAAGGTATCCGGCACCAAACTGGTGATTCCGGCCGGCACCTACAAAGGCGTCGACACCGACGTGACCACCATTTCCATGCCGGTCGGGACCTATGCGACGACCGCCATGGACGACGCCACGGCCTATACGTTGACCAAGACGTTTTGGACCCAGCTTGACGCCATGACCAAGATGAATTCGTGGTGGCACGGCGTGAAGGCCGACATGATCGGCGCATTGGCCGGCAAACTCCATCCGGGTGCGCTGAAGTATTATGCCGAAGCGGGGATCCCCGTCCCGGCATCCCTCAAGTAGCTCTCGTCGCACGCAAAGCCAGGCGCAGAGGCCGTCCATGTCCCGATTGCTGACGTCAGGGGCGGTCTTTGCTCTGGCCGCAACTTCGGTCGTCTTTCACCTGTACCTGATCTTTTCGGGGCTGCTGCCCAATCTGGTGACCCGGCCCCTGCATTTGGCGCTGGCGTTGCCGTGGGTATTCGTCATCGGTGCCGAGGGCGGCCCGTTGCGCCGCTGGTTCGGTTACGTGCTTTGCACCGTCGGCATGGCGGCCTCCATTTGGATCGCCTGGAACCGGGATATGCTGGTGGACCAGTACGGTTCCCTGGAAGGACCTTTCCAGTACGGGTTGGCCATCGCCCTGATCGTCGTCGTTCTCGAAATGGCGCGCCGCCGCATCAAGGCGGCATTGCCCAGTGTCGCCCTGCTGGCCCTCGCCTATGGTCTTTTCGGTCATCTGATTCCCGGCCAGTTCGGCCATCCTGGCATGCCGCTCGACAGCTTCCTCGGCACCCTGGTGGTGGCGGGTGGCGGGCTGTGGGGGGAACTGACGGGCATTTCCGTCAACGTTGTCGCCGTCTTCGTCATTCTCGGGGCTTTCGTCAGCGCGTCCGAAGGTGGGCCCGGTTTCATGCTGCTGGCAATCCGGTTGGCCGGACGGATGCGGGCCGGGCCGGCCAAGGTCGCGGTCTTGTCGTCGGCGATGTTCGGGTCGATCTCGGGCTCGGCGTCGGCCAACGTGGCCTCGACCGGCGCGGTGACCCTTCCGGCGATGAAGAAGCTCGGCTATCCGCCGGCCTTTGCCGCCGCGGTCGAGGCTGTCGCCTCGTCGGGCGGCCAGATCATGCCGCCGCTGATGGGGGCCGGCGCCTTCCTGATGGTCGAAATGCTGCGGATCACCTACGTCGACGTCATGACCGCGGCTATCTTGCCGTCGATTCTTTTCTTCTGGGCGACATGGGTCGGGGTCGACCATTTCGCCAAGGGCCATGGTCTGCGCGGCATGGCGCCCGAAGAAACCCCGCCATGGGGTGACGTCATCCGGACGGCGCCCTTCTTCCTGGCGCCGTTTGGCGCGCTCTTGGCGATCCTGTTTTTCACCGGCTACACGGCGCAGTATGCCGCGGCAATCGCCACCGGCATCTCCATGCTATTGCTGGCGGCGGATCGGACCGGCCGCGTTTCCCTCGGCCGCTGGTGGCGGGAACTCCGGACGGCGGTCCTTGACGCCGCACGGCAGATTGCCACGGTTGCCGCCATCATCATCTGCGCGGGTTTGGTGATCGGCGTCCTCAACATGACCGGTCTCGGCGTCAAGGTGACTTCGGTGATCATCGCGTTGTCGGGCGGCACGCTGTGGATCGCCCTGCTCCTCACGGCCATTGCCTGTCTGATTCTCGGCATGGAGGTGCCGACGACCGCCGCCTACGTCATCTGCGTATCGGTTGCGGGGCCGGCCCTGCAGAACCTGGGGCTGCCGGCGTTGCACGCCCACCTTTTCATCTTCTGGTACGCCCTGCTCTCGACCATTACGCCGCCGGTCTGCGGCACCGTGTTCATCGCCGCGGCGATGGCCGACGCGCCATGGGTGGCGGTGGCCAATCGCGCCATGCGGTTGGGATTGGGGCTCTACGTCGTCCCCCTTGCCTTTATCGTCAACCCGGCCTTGATCCATCCCGAAATCAGCCTGCCGCTGGCGCTGCTGGCCATGGTCAAGATCGGGGCCGGCATCTGGTTGATGAGCGCCGCTGTTGCCGGGCATGGCCGGCGGTTGTGGGCGGCCCCATTGTATTTCGCCCTGGGCGCCGCGGTGATTTTCGTGGGCGGGGTGGGGTGATCGGCTCGTTCGGCGGCGGTCCGTCGAACCGCCCGATCCGGAATCAAAAGACCCGGCCGAAGCATCGGCCGGGTCTTTTAAAATTTGGTGGAGCCGGACGGAATCGAACCGACGACCTCTTGAATGCCATTCAAGCGCTCTCCCAACTGAGCTACGGCCCCATCTGGGATGCCCATCTGCCAGCGGCCCGCCTTGCGGCTCGACCTTGGCGTCGGGGGCCGCAAAATAGAAGGGAACCCCCCGCAGGGCAAGCGAAAAACAGTGGCGGAATCAACTTCTGTCTACGGCGTCCGTGTCGTTGACGTGATCCATCACTTCCGACATGTCGTCGTCGTCCTCGCCCAACTCGGAGGCATCCTCCAGCAGGGCGTCTTCTTCGGCTTCGGCCTTCAACGGCTCGATCCCGGCGTCGGCGTCGTCCAACACCTCCTCCTCGACCTCCTCGATGGCGTCGTCCTCGAAGGCCGGCACCTCGACGCCTGGCGCCAGATCGTCCTCCACCACCGCCGGGGCCGGGGCCTTGCTGACGGCGGGCACCGGGACGCCCCGTCGCGGCCGGACGACCGCGCGCGGCGTGAACGGTGTGCCGCACTTGGGACATGTCGGGGGATCGCGACGCATGTCATAGAAGCGGGCGCCGCAATTCTGGCAGAATCGCTTCATTCCCCATTCCGGTTTAGCCACGCGGAACCTCCTGGTAATCGGTCGCACTCACTTGGGTGCCAATTGCCATGAAAAAAAGCCCCTGTCAAAACCGAAAAAGTCTCTCTGCGGATTTTCCCCCCGCCGGCCACCGCTGTCGAGGCCTCAGCGGGCCTCTACCCCAGTGGGAGGAAGATGTGCTAGAGACAGGTCCCCGCCCCTTCCGGGCGGTGCCTGCAACCGCCAGATCAGGGATGGTCCGCCCCTTGAGTTCGCTGATTTCCCGCAAGGCGGCCGGCCTTTCCGGCCGCATCGCCGTCCCCGGCGACAAATCGGTGTCGCATCGGGCGCTGATGCTGGGCGCGCTCGCCGTCGGCGAAACCGCGATCGAGGGGCTGCTGGAAGCCGAAGACGTGCTTGGCACGGCGGCGGCGGTATCGGCTCTGGGCGCCGCCGCCCGGCGTGACGACGACGGCGTCTGGCGGGTCGCGGGGCGCGGCGTCGGCGGCTTGGCCGAGCCCGACCGCGTGCTCGACATGGGCAATTCGGGGACCGGGGCCCGGCTGCTCATGGGCATTCTGGCCACCCATCCCTTCACCACCTTCATGACCGGCGACGCCTCGTTGTGCCGGCGGCCGATGCGCCGCGTCACCGAACCCCTGGCCGCCTTCGGCGCCCGCTTCGTGACGCGCGCCGGCGGCCGCTTCCCGGCGGCCATCGTCGGCGCCGTCGACCCGCTGCCGGTGACCTATCGCTCGCCCGTGGCCTCGGCCCAGGTGAAATCGGCGGTGCTGCTGGCCGGCCTCAACGCGCCGGGCACCACCACCGTCATCGAGGGCCGGCCGACCCGCGATCATACCGAACTGATGCTCAGGCATTTCGGCGCCCGCCTGCGAATCGAGGACGCCGGCGACGGCGCCCGGGCCGTTTCGCTCTCCGGCCAGCCTGAACTGGCGGCTGCCCGCGTGCGCGTGCCCGGCGACATTTCCTCGGCGGCCTTCCCGCTGGTCGGCGCCGCCCTTATCGAGGGCTCGGCCCTGACGCTTACGGGCGTCGGCATCAATCCGCTGCGCACCGGCCTCATCGCCACCCTTGAGGAAATGGGCGCCGCCATCAGCCTCACCGACGTCCGCACCGAGGCGGGCGAGCCGGTGGCCGACCTGAAGGTCGCTGGCGGCCGGCTTAAGGGCGTCGACGTGCCGGCCGAGCGCGCGCCGACGATGATCGACGAATACCCCGTCCTGGCCATCGCCGCCGCCTGCGCCGAGGGCGCCACCCGCCTTTTCGGCGTGGGCGAATTGCGGGTCAAGGAAAGCGACCGTTTGGCCGCCATCGCCCGCGGGCTCGCCGCCTGCGGGGTCAAAGTCGAGGAAACCGCCGATTCGCTGGTCATTCACGGCACCGGCCGGCCGCCCAGGGGCGGGGCCCGGGTGGCCGTCGACCTCGATCACCGCATCGCCATGGCCTTCCTGGTGCTGGGGCTTTTGAGCGAAGAGCCTGTCGGCGTCGACGACGCCGGCCCGATCGCCACCAGTTTCCCCGGCTTCGTCGACCTGATGAACGGCCTCGGCGCGCGCATCGCGACGGAAGGAAGCAGGCCATGATCATTGCCATCGACGGCCCCGCCGCCTCGGGCAAGGGCACGCTCGCCCGCCGCCTGGCCGACCATCTGGGATACGCCCTGCTGGATACCGGCCTGCTCTATCGGGCGGTCGGCATGAAGGTGGTGCGCGCCGGCGGCGACGCCGCCGACGCCGAGGCCGCCGCCGAGGCCGCCCGCAATCTCGCGGCCGGCGAGCTCGAGGCGGCCGATCTGCGCAGCGACGCAGCCGCTTCCGCCGCCTCGAAGGTGGGCGCCATTCCCGCGGTCAGGGCCGCCCTGCTCGACTTCCAGCGCACCTTCGCCGCCCATCCGCCGGGCGCCGCCGGCGGCGCCGTTCTCGACGGCCGCGACATCGGCACCGTGGTGTGCCCCGACGCCGACGCCAAGCTGTTCGTCACCGCCTCGATCGAAGTTCGCGCCGAGCGGCGTCTTAAAGAGTTGCGGGCGCGCGGGCTCGAAGCTATACATAGCCGCGTTCTCCAGGAGATGAAGGAGCGGGATAGCCGCGACGCAAGCCGCGCGGTGGCACCATTGGAACCGGCCAAGGATGCGTTCGTCCTCGATACGAGCGCGCTCGATCCGGACGCCGTGTTCGCAGAGGCGCTCGCTTTCGTCAAGGCGCGGGGCAATCGCCGATAAAACCCCACATCATCGCAATGGAGTCGCGTTGCCGATCTAGGGCGTTCCGCGTTGGGACGCCGTGAAACGTTCAAGTCACTCAAATGGTGAAAGACCGCCGGATACAACCGGCCGGCCAGGATAATGGAAGAGTAGGAAAGGATTATCACTTTGATGGTTGCTGAAAGCGCAAACCTGCCGGGCGAGGGAATCGAGTCCGGCCTGAAAGAGAATTTCGCCGATCTGCTTGACGAGGCCATGGGGCCGGAAGGCTTCGAGGGCCGAGTCGTCACCGGGACGGTCATCGGCGTCGACAACGACATGGTGCTGATCGACGTCGGCCTCAAATCGGAAGGCCGGGTGCCGGCCAAAGAATTCGCCTCTCCCGGCCAGGAGTTCGACCTCAAGGCCGGCAGCAAGGTCGACGTCTTCGTCGAACGCTACGAGGATCGCGACGGCGTCGTCCGCCTGAGCCGCGAGAAGGCCCGCCGCGAAGAGGCGTGGACCGAACTCGAAAAGGCCTTCACCGATGGCCGCCGCGTCAACGGCGTCATCTTCCGCCGGGTCAAGGGCGGCTTCACCGTCGACCTGTCGGGCGCCGTGGCGTTCCTGCCGGGCAGCCAGGTCGACATCCGTCCGGTTCGCGACATCGCGCCCCTGATGGGCACGCCGCAACCCTTCCAGATCCTCAAGATGGAGCGCAACCGCTCGAACATCGTGGTGTCGCGCCGCGCCGTGCTCGAGGAAGCCCGCGCCGAGGCCCGCGCCGAGCTGGTGGCCAACCTCAAGGAAGGCCAGGTTCTCGACGGCGTGGTGAAGAACATCACCGATTACGGCGCCTTCGTCGATCTGGGCGGGGTGGATGGCCTGCTGCACGTCACCGACATCGCGTGGCGCCGCATCAACCATCCGAGCGAAGCCCTGCAGATCGGCCAGACGGTCAAGGTGCAGGTCATCCGCTTCAATGCCGAAACCCAGCGCATCTCGCTCGGCATGAAGCAGCTCGACGCCGATCCGTGGGAGGGCGTGCAGGCCAAGTACCAGCCGGGCAGCAAGTTCACCGGCCGCGTCACCAACATCACCGACTACGGCGCCTTCGTCGAACTGGAGCCGGGTGTCGAGGGTCTGGTCCACGTCTCCGAAATGAGCTGGACCAAGAAGAACGTGCACCCCGGCAAGATCGTCTCGACCAGCCAGGAAGTCGAGGTCATGGTGCTGGATGCCGACCCCGAGAAGCGGCGCATCAGCCTGGGCCTCAAGCAGTGCCTGACCAACCCGTGGGACGCCTTTGCGGCCGCCCATCCGGCCGGCTCCCTGGTCGAGGGCGAGGTCAAGAACATCACCGAGTTCGGCCTGTTCATCGGCCTGCCCGGCGAGATCGACGGCATGGCCCACCTTTCCGACCTGTCCTGGGAAAAGCCGGGCGAAAAAGCCCTGGCCGATTACAAGAAGGGCGACAAGGTGCAGGCCAAGGTGCTTGACGTCGACGTCGAGAAGGAACGCATCAGCCTGGGCGTCAAGCAGCTGACCAGCGATCCGTTCGAGTCGGGCGTCGTCGGTCTCAAGCGGGGCGACGTCGTCACCTGCACGGTCATCGCCGTTCAGGACGCCGGCATCGAGGTCAAGGTCGGCGATTCCGGCATGACCGGCTTCATCCGCAAGGCCGACCTGTCGCGCGACCGCAGCGAGCAGCGGCCCGACCGCTTCGCGGCGGACGAGAAGGTCGACGCCAAGATCACCCAGATCGACCACGGCGGACGTCGCCTCGGGTTGTCGATCAAGGCCCTGGAGATCCAGGAAGAGAAGCGGGCGATGGCCGAATACGGCTCGTCCGATGCCGGGGCCAGCCTGGGCGACATTCTCGGCGCGGCGATCCAGCAGAAGCGCGAAGAGGCCGAGCGCAAGCAGAAGGCCGAGGCCGAGCGCAAGAGCGGCGCCAAGAAGAAGGCCTCCGCCAAGTCCGAGGAGCCCAAGGCCGAGGAACCCACGGCCGAGGAGCCCAAGGCCGAGGAGGTCGCTGAGGCGGCGGCGGAAGCTGCGGTCGAGGCCGAGGCCGAGCCGAAGCCCAAGAAGACCAGGGCGAAGAAGGCCAAGGCCGAATCGGACGAAGCCGAGCCCGCGGCCGAAGAGTAACGGGAACGTGCGGGCGGTGGCGAAGGGCCGCCGCCCGCCGGTTCCGACGACAGTTCGACGGCGGTGCCCGACCGGGACCGCCCCGGTGGCAACGGAGGTCGAATGTCCCTGGATGCCGACCGTTTGATCGACAGGCGTCGCCTCAAGCGACGCCTGACCTTTTGGCGGCTGGCGGCGATCGTCGCCATCGTCGCCTTCATCGCCGCCGTGGCCGGTCGCTACGCCGACGGGGTGTCGGGCGGCTACGTGGCCAAGCTGACCGTCGAGGGTATCATCCTCGACGACGCTGCCCGCACCGACGCGCTCGCGGCCGTTGCCGGGGACGGCGACGCCAAGGCCCTGATCGTCTACATCGACAGCCCGGGCGGCAGCGTGGTCGGCGGCGAATCGCTGTTCCGCGGCCTGCGCGAGGTGGCCGCCGCCAAACCGGTAGTGGCGGTCATGGGCGATCTCGCCACCTCGGCCGGCTACATGGCGGCGATCGGGGCCGATCGCGTCTTCGCCAGGGCCGGCTCGGTCACCGGGTCCATCGGCGTCATCATGCAGTCGGCCGACATCACCGGGCTGCTCGACAAGCTGGGCATCAGGCCCGAGATCATCAAAAGCGCGCCGCTCAAGGCCCAGCCCAATCCCTTCGAGCCGTTCAGCCCGGCGGCCCGCGAGGCGACGCGCGTGGTGGTAGCCGACATCTTCGAGCTGTTCGTCGACATGGTGGTGGAACGCCGCGAAATGGCCCGCGAGCGGGTTCTCGGCCTGGCCGACGGCCGGGTCTTCACCGGCCGGCAGGCCAAGGCCAATGGCCTTGTCGACGACCTGGGCGGCGAGGCCGAGGCCCGCCAGTGGCTGACCGAGGCCAAGGGCATCGCCGAGGGGTTGCCGGTGCGCCCCGTCGAAATCGCCCGCGAGGACGGATGGTGGCGCGAACTTCTCGATGCGTCGGTTGGAAAAAGCGTGTTTTCTGAAAGACTTAGACTTGACGGGCTGGTTTCGGTTTGGCACCCTGAGGGGCGCTAGGCGGGCGGAGTCGCCTTCTCGCTCCGCCGGGGGACGCACCAGAAAAGGATTTGCGGTATGACGAAGTCGGAGTTGATCGCGCGCCTTGCCGAGGCCAACCCGCATCTGTACCACCGGGACATCGAGCGGATCGTCACCACCATTTTCGACGAGATCACGGCGGCCCTGGCCGACGGCGATCGGGTGGAATTGCGCGGGTTCGGCGCCTTTTCGGTCAAGGAGCGGGGCTCGCGCCTCGGCCGCAATCCGCGCACCGGCGATTCCGTCGACGTGCCGGCCAAGTACATTCCCTACTTCAAGACCGGCAAGCAGCTGCGTCAGATTCTGAATACCTGACCGGCCCTTCCGGCGGGCGCCCATCCGCCGAAGCTTGAAAGGACGCTCCGTGTCGAGGCTGCTCTCCTGGATCATCATGGTGCCAGTGGCGCTGGCGGTGATCAGTTTCGCGGTCAACAACCGGGCCGCCGTCACGGTCGACCTGTGGCCGGTGCCGTTCTCCGTCGAGGCGCCGCTGTTCGCCGTCGTGCTGGCCAGCCTGGTCGGCGGCGTGGTGGTGGGCGGCCTCATCGCCTGGCTGTCCGGCGGCCGCGCCCGTCACCGCGCGCGGGCCAACGCCCGGCGCGCCGCCGCCGCCGAGCAGGAACTTTCCACCCTGCGCCAGCGGCTGGGCGACATCGCCGGCGATGAGCCGGCGGCCGGGCCGGCGGTGCCGGCGCGGCTGGATTCCGCCTGATTTGGCTTCCCAGCGAGGGATCGACATGCCCCGTCCGACCAATCGCATCTTCGTCGCCGTCGATACCACCGATCCCGGGCGGGCGGCAGACCTGGCGGCCGACCTCGGCGGGCTGGTCGGCGGCCTCAAGCTGGGCAAGGAGTTCTTCACCGCCAACGGCCCGCAGGGCGCGCGCCGGGTGATCGACGCCGCCGGCTTGCCGCTGTTCCTCGACCTCAAGTTCCACGACATCCCCAACACGGTGGCCGCCGCGGTGCGGGCCGCGTTGCCGCTGCATCCCTTCATGCTCGACGTCCACGCCGCCGGCGGCCCCGCCATGATGCGCGCCGCCGCCGCGGCCGCCGCCGAGGCCGGGCCATCGCGCCCGCTGGTGCTGGGCGTCACCGTGCTGACCTCGCTCACCGACGACGATCTGGCGGCGATGGGGGTCGCCGGCAAGACCACCGAGCAGGTGGTCCGCCTGGCCCGCCTGGCCCAGGAATGCGGCCTCGACGGCGTCGTCTGCTCGGCCAAGGAAATCGTCGCCCTGCGCGGCGCCTGCGGCGCCGGCTTCAAGCTGGTGGTGCCGGGCATCCGTCCGGCCTGGGCCGCCGCCGACGACCAGCGGCGCATCGTCACGCCCGGCGAGGCCATGGCGCTGGGCGCCGACTTCCTGGTCATCGGCCGGCCGATCACCGGCGCCGCCGACCCCGCCGAGGCGGCGCGGCGCATCGCCGACGAGATCGGCCGCTCGTGATGGGTGTCGACGTCAAGATCTGCGGGCTGAGCACGCCCGAGGCTGTCAAAGCGGCCGCGGCGGGCGGCGCCCGCTACATCGGCTTCGTCTTCTTTCCGCCGTCGCCACGCTTCGTCAAGCCGGCCGTGGCCGCCGAACTGGGGGGATACGCCAACGGCGACATCGTCCGGGTCGGCCTGACGGTCGATGCCGACGACGCCGCGCTCGCCGATATTGTTGCTCATGCCCGCATCGATCGCCTGCAACTGCACGGCCGCGAAAGCCCCGAGCGGGTGGCCGAGGTGCGCCGCCGTTTCGGCCTGCCGGTGATCAAGGCATTGCCCATCGCCGGGCCGGACGACGTGGCCGCCGCGCGGACCTACGAAGAAGTGGCCGACATGCTGCTGTTCGACGCCCGGCCGCCGGCCGGGGCCGACCGTCCGGGCGGCAACGCCCTTTCCTTCGACTGGCGCCTGCTGGCCGCCGCGACGTGGCGACGGCCGTGGATGCTGGCTGGCGGCCTGACCGCCGCCAACCTGGCCGAGGCGGTGCGCCAGAGCGGGGCCGGGGCGGTCGACGTGTCCTCGGGGGTCGAAGACCAGCCGGGGGTCAAGAACGTGCTGAAAATCCAGGAATTTCTGCAAGCGGCGGGGCGCTGCTGAACGAACCGTGTCGGCCTCGCCGCCGGCGGCGAAACAAAGAACTCCGTTTTGCCGCGACTTTGTGGTTTATTACCGGCCCGCGGGAGGGGCCGGTTTCGCCCATTCCCGAGGACCACCCGGATCAACGCACGATGGACAGCATGGATAAGCCGAACACCTATCGCGGCGGGCCCAACGAGCACGGGCATTTCGGCATCTACGGCGGCCGCTACGTCGCCGAGACGCTGATGCCGCTCATCCTCGAGGTCGAGCGCGCCTACGAGGCGGCCAAGGCCGACCCCACCTTCGCCGCCGAGATGGACGGCTATTTCAAGACCTACGTGGGAAGGCCGAGCCCGCTCTACTTCGCGGAACGGATGACCGCCGAGTTCGGCGGCGCCCGCATCTATCTGAAGCGCGAGGACCTCAACCACACCGGGGCGCACAAGATCAACAACTGCGTCGGCCAGGCGCTGTTGGCCCGCCGCATGGGCAAGCGGCGCATCATCGCCGAAACCGGGGCCGGCCAGCACGGCGTCGCCACCGCCACCGTCTGCGCGCTGTTCAACCTTCCGTGCGTCGTCTACATGGGCAAGACCGACATCGAGCGCCAGGCGCCCAACGTCTTTCGCATGAAGATGCTGGGGGCCGAGGTGCGCCCCGTCACCTCGGGCTCGGCGACGCTGAAGGACGCCATGAACGAGGCGCTGCGCGACTGGGTCGCCAATGTCGAGGACACCTACTATCTGATCGGCACCACCGCCGGGCCGCACCCCTATCCATCGATGGTGCGCGATTTCCAGTCGGTGATCGGCGAAGAAGTGCGCCAGCAGATGCGGGAGGCCGAGGGCCGGCTGCCCGACACCCTTTTGGCCTGCATCGGCGGCGGCTCCAATTCCATGGGTCTCTTCCATCCCTTTCTCGACGAGCCAACCGTTCGCATCGTCGCCGTCGAGGCGGCCGGAGAAGGCATCGCCACCGGCAAGCACGCCGCCAGCCTGGCGGCGGGCAGGCCCGGCGTGCTGCACGGCAACCGCACCTACCTGCTGCAGGACGCCGACGGCCAGATCGAGGAGGCCCATTCGGTGTCGGCCGGCCTCGACTATCCCGGGATTGGTCCCGAGCACGCCTGGCTGCACGACGTCGGGCGCGTCGAATACGTTTCCATCACCGATGCCGAGGCCGTCGCCGCCTTCCATCAATGCACCCGGCTGGAGGGCATCATCCCGGCGCTGGAATCGGCCCACGCCGTCGCCCATGCCGTCAAGCTGGCGCCCACCCTGGGGCCCGACAACCTGCTGGTCGTCAACATGAGCGGGCGCGGCGACAAGGATCTCGACACCATCGCCCGGCTGGAAGGGACCACGCTATGAGCGGCGCTACCCGAATCGAGCGGCGGTTCGCCGATCTCAAGGCCAAGGGGCGGGCCGGCCTCGTCACCTTCCTGACGGCGGGCGACCCCGATCCCCGGGTGTCGGCGGAAATCCTGAAAGGTCTGCCGGCGGCGGGCGCCGACCTCATCGAATTGGGCATGCCGTTCAGCGACCCGATGGCCGACGGCCCGGCCATCCAGAACAGCTCGCTCCGCGCACTGGCGGCCGGCATGACGCTGGAAAAGACTCTGCGCCTGGTGGCCGATTTCCGGCGCGGCGACGACGCCACGCCGATCATCCTGATGGGCTACTTCAACCCCATCTATGCCTTCGGCGTCGAGCGTTTCCTGGCGGCGGCCCGGAAGGCCGGCGTCGACGGCCTGATCATCGTCGACTTGCCGCCGGAGGAAGAGGCGGACCTGTGCCTGCCCGCCCGCAAGGCGGGGCTGAACTTCATCTTCCTGACGGCGCCGACCACCGACGACGTGCGGCTGCCGCGCGTGTTGGAGAGGGCCAGCGGCTTCGTCTACTACGTGTCGATCACCGGCATCACCGGCACCGCCTCGGCCTCGGTCGCCAATATCGGCGCCGCCATGGCCCGCCTCAGGCGCCACACAGACCTGCCGATCGCCGTCGGCTTCGGCATCAAGACGGCCGCGCAGGCCGCCGAGGTGGCGGCGGTGGCCGATGCCGCGGTGGTCGGCTCGGCCCTGGTCAATTGCCTGGCCGCGAACCTGAATGCCGCCGGGGTTGCGGAACCGGGGCTGGTCACGGCCGTTTTGGGTATGGTGAGCGAACTGGCCGGTGGCGTCGCCGCCGGCCGCGTTCGGGAGGACGCGCGATGAACTGGCTGAAGAACTGGGTTCGTCCGAAACTGCGCGAGCTGGTCGGCCAGCGGGAGATCCCCGAGAACCTCTGGCACAAGTGCCCGAAGTGCGAGCAGATGATCTTCCATCGCGATCTCGCCGCCAATCTTCGGGTCTGCCCGCATTGCGGCCACCACATGCGGCTCTCGGTCACCGAGCGCCTCAAGATGCTGTTCGACGATGGCGCCTATCAGATCATCGAGCTGCCGGAAGCGGTCAATGACCCGCTGCGCTTTCGCGACAGCAAGCGCTATGCCGAGCGGCTGCGCGACGCCCGCAGCAAGAACGGCACCCAGGACGCACTTTCCGTGGCGCATGGCAAGATGGGCGGCATGAACGTGGTCATCGCCGCCTTCAACTTCGATTTCATGGGCGGCTCCATGGGCATCGCCGTCGGCGAGGGCCTGCTGGCGGCGGCCCGCCTCGCCGTGGTGCAGGACGCCCCGCTCATCGTGGTCCCGGCCTCGGGCGGCGCCCGCATGCAGGAAGGCATCCTGTCCCTGATGCAGATGGTGCGCACCACGCTGGCCGTCGAGGACGTGCGCGAGGCCGGCCTGCCCTATCTGGTGGTGCTGACCGATCCGACCACCGGCGGCGTTTCGGCCTCCTTCGCCATGCTGGGCGATATTACCGTGGCCGAGCCCGGCGCGGTCATCGGCTTCGCCGGCGCCCGGGTCATCGAGCAGACCATCCGCGCCAAGCTGCCCGAGGGCTTCCAGCGGGCCGAATACCTCTACGATCACGGCATGGTCGACATCGTGGTCAACCGCCACGAGCTGCGCGCCACCCTGATCCGCATCGTCGACCTGCTGCGCAACCGCCGCCCGCCGGGGGAACTGGTGACGCTGGGCGACGCCGAGGAGGCGGCCGCCCCGGCCAAGCCGGCCCGCACGGCGGTCGCCAAGGCCTTTGCCGCCAAGGCTAAGGCCAACAAGGAAAAGGAAACGTCGGCTGAGTAGCGACCCCGTCCTCGATCGTCTGACGCGGCTGCATCCCAAGCTTATCGATCTTTCCCTCGACCGCGTCGAGGCGCTGCTGGATCGGCTCGGCCGCCCGCACGAGCGGCTGCCGCCCGTCGTCCACGTTGCCGGCACCAACGGCAAGGGCTCGGTCATCGCCTTCCTGCGGGCGATCCTGGAGACGGCGGGCTATCGGGTGCACGCCTACATCTCGCCGCATCTGGTGCGCTTCAACGAGCGCATTCGCGTGGCCGGGCGGCTGATCGATGACGACCGCCTGACGGCGTTGCTGGAGGAGTGCGAGGCGGTCAACGCGGGCGCGCCGGTCACCTTCTTCGAGATCACAACGGCCGCCGCCATGCTGGCCTTCGCCCGCACGCCGGCCGATGTCACCCTGCTGGAAACCGGCCTCGGCGGCCGCCTGGATGCCACCAACCTGGTACCCCGGCCGCTGCTTAGCGTCATCACCCCGATTTCCATGGACCACATGCAGTATCTGGGCGACACCCTCGAGCAGATCGCCGCCGAGAAGGCCGGCATCATGAAGGCCGGCGTTCCCTGCCTGACGGCGGCGCAGGGCCGCAAGGTGGCCCGCGTGCTGGAACGGCGGGCCGCGGCGCTGGGTACGCCGCTGGTGAAAGAGGGGGCGGACTGGTTCGTGCTCGGCCGCGGCGAGGGGGTGCTCTTCTGCGAGGGCGACCGTTCGCTGGCGTTGCCCCGCCCCGGGTTGCCCGGCAAGCACCAGGTGCATAACGCCGGGCTGGCGGTAGCCTGCGCCCGACGGATGGCGGGATTTTCCATCCCCGAGGCGGCCATCGCCGCCGGCCTCGGCGCCGTCGAATGGCCGGCCCGCCTGCAACGCCTGACGAAGGGGTCGCTCCCCGCCTTGCTGCCCGAGGGCTGGGAACTGTGGCTGGACGGCGGCCACAATCCGGGGGCCGGCCGCGTGCTGGCCGAGCATTTCCGCCACTGGCGGGACCGCCCGCTGCACCTGGTATTCGGCATGCTCACCACCAAGGACCCGATCGGCTATCTGAAGCCGCTGGCCCCGGCGGTGACCCGGCTGCGCGCCGTCGCCATTCCCGGCGAGGCCAATTCGCTGGCGGCCGAGCAGGCGGCCGGGGCCGCCTCATCGGTGGCCATCGCGGCGGCGGCGGCGCCTTCCGTCGAGGCGGCGATCCGCCAGCTGGTCGAGGCCGATGCGCGCCCGGGGCGCATTCTCATCTGCGGTTCCCTATATCTTGCCGGAACGGTCCTTCGGGACAACGCCTGAGCGGAGACCCATTGCATCCGATGACGATAACGCTGATCACGCGCCGCCTGCACCTGCGGCCGCTGGAACCGACCGACGCCCGGCATTTCGCCCGCCTGTTCGGCGAGGACAGCGATGCCATCGCCATGACCGCCACCCTGCCCGATCCGTGCACCGTCGAAGAGGCCGGGAAATGGATCGCCAGAAGGATGCGCGATTCGCACGGCTTCGCCATCTGCCGGGCCGGCGACGGGGTATTCGTCGGGGCCATCGGCTTTGGCGAGGTGCTGGATCGCATCGAGATGGGCTATGGCATCGGCCGCCCGTTCTGGGGCAACGGGTTCGCCACCGAGGCGGTCCGCGAGGCGGTCCGCCATGCTAAGGCCGTCGGCGTCGGCGCGCTCGAGGCCTGCACCTTTCCCAGCAATCCGGCCTCGGCCCGCGTGCTCGAAAAAAACGGCTTCAAGAACATGGGCCGGATCACCCGCAACTATCCCCTGCGCGGCGGCCAGCGCGCGGTTTTTCGCCACGTCCTCGATCTGACCGGTCAGCCGAAACCCTAAGATTCGCCCGCAAACGCGAAGCCCCGCCGGATGGCGGGGCTTCGGACTTGCTTGCAGGAAGGGGAGCCGTCAGATGACCGACTCGACCCATTCCACCAGCTTGCTCTTGGGCAGGGCGCCGACCTTGGTGCCGGCGACTTGGCCGTCCTTGAAGATCATCAGGGTGGGGATCCCGCGCACCCCATAGTGCGAGGGCGTCGCCGGGTTCTGATCGATATTGATCTTGGCGACGGTCATGCGGTCGCTCATCTCGGTGGACAACTCCTCCAGCGAGGGGGCGATCTGCTTGCACGGACCGCACCATTCCGCCCAAAAGTCCACCAGAACCGGCTTCGACGACTGCAGGACATCGGTCTTAAACGAACCGTCGGTCACGTTCTTTGGCATCTATCCATTCCCATCAGGAGTTCTCGAACTTCTTGTATTGTCCCCCTGCGAACCTTGCCCCGCCCGAGGTTCGCCCGGCCCTGAATCTAGAGACCGGCCCCCGGACCGTCAAGGCGCGTGCGCATCGAGCAGGGCGTCGGGGAGCGGCATCAGGCGGGGTCCGTCGGTCCACAGAAGCGCGCAGCGGATGGGACGGTCGGGGTAGATCCGGCCGAGCGCTTGGCGATAGGCTGCCATCTGCCGAAGATAGATCGCCGGCACCGCCGCGACGTCGGCCGGCGGCGGCCGGTTGGTTTTGAAGTCGACGACCAGGACGGCCTCGGGCGTCACCACCAGACGGTCCACCTGGGCCGAGATGGTCCGGTCGCCGACGGTGCCGACCAGGGGCACCTCGGCCCGCCCGGCCGGGCCGAAGATGCCGCCGAATTCCGGATGCTCCAACACGGCCAGCGTTTCCGCCGCGATGGCCGCCTGCGTCGTCGGGTCGAGGCCGTGCACGCGCCGGGCCAGGAAGGCGGCGGCGGCGGCCGGACGCGCCGGCGGCGCCACCTGCGGCAGGGTCTGCAGCAGGGCGTGGATCAGACGGCCGCGCCGAAAGCGCAGGCCGTCGTCGCCTCCCAGCGGCGAGACCACCGGCGGTTCCTCGCCGTCGGGGTGGGACGGCGTGAGCGGACGCGGCGGGTCGGCCTCGGGCGGCGGCGGCCGAAGGACCCAGGCCGGGGGCGGGCCGGCGTCGGCGGGACGGGCCGCCGCCTCGTCGCGGCCGACGAGCGCCGCCGTCTGCGGGTCCGAAACCCGCCAGCCGGGCTCCTCGAAACCGACGTCGACGGCTTCGGCCTTTTCCTTCAGCGCCGCCACGATGCGGTCGTACCAGCAGCCCTCGCCGCGACCGCGCGTGGTCTCCCAGCCGCAAACGTAAAGCCGGTCGCGGGCCCGCGTCATCGCCACGTAGAACAGCCGGCGGTATTCCTCCGCCTGACGCCGGCGGGCCGCCTCGCGCAGCGCCCGGCAGGTGGTTTCCTCGTTGGCCCGGAAGGCCGGCCACAGGGCGGCCGGCGGCTCGGCCTCGTGCCACAGCACGCGGGCGTCGAGCCGGGGATCGGGAACGGTGCAGGTGTCGGGCAGGAACACCACGTTGGCCTGCAGGCCCTTGGCGCCGTGCACCGTCATCACCCGCACTTCGCCGCGTCCGTGTTCGAGGTCGCGCTTGATCTCGGTCCTGCCGGCTTCCAGCCAGTGCAGGAAGCCCTGCAACGAGGGCACGTGGTCGCGCTCGTACATCTGGGCCAGGGCAAGGAACTCGTCCAGGGGATCGCCGGCGTCGACGCCGAGCCGGCCGAGGATGTGCTGCCGGCCGCCGCCCGGCCCCAGCACGTCGGAAAAGAACTCGAACGGCGGCGCGAAGTCGGCTCGGTCGAGAAGTCGGCCGAGCCCGTCGCGCGCCGCCTCCCAGCCCGGCCGTTCGCCGGCCCGGCGCTTCAGCGCCTCCCACAGGGTACCGTCGCGCCGCCAAGCCAGGGCGAACAGGTCGTCGTCGTCAAGGCCATAGAGCGGCCCCTTGAGCACCTCGGCCAGCGACAGGTCGTCCTCGGGCAGCAGCAGAAAGCGGCCCAAAGCCATCAGGTCCATCACCGCCAACTGCTCGGTCAGCACCATGCGGTCGCTGCCGGCCACCGGAATGCCGCGCTCCTTGAGGCAGCGGATCATTGCCTCTGCGAAACGTTCCCGGCGGCGCACCAGGATCATGATGTCGCCCGGCTTGATCGGGCGGCCTTCCGATTCCAGAATTTCGCCGGCCTTCAGCCAGCCGTCGATGCGCTCGGCGATGCGCTCGGCCAGACGCACCGGCGGGCTGGCCGCCGGCAGATGGTCGAGCGGCGCGTCCCAGGGATCGGTTTCGGGGACGGGTTCCGGCTTGACCGTCGGCCAGATCTCGACGAGGCCGGCCTGGCCGTCGCGGTTCGACAGGTGGCGGATCGCCCGCCCGTGGAAGGTGACGCCGTCGGCCGCCGCGCTGCCGGCGAAGACCGCGTCGACGGCGCGCAACACCGTCCAGGTGGAGCGGAAGGACAGCGGCATCTCGACGGCCAGCCACGGCTGCCGGGCGGCCCCGGCGCGCGCGGCGAAGGCTTGGTGCATGCGCTCGAAGGCGGCGGGGTCGGCGCCCTGGAAGCTGTAGATCGACTGCTTCTCGTCGCCCACCGCGAACACGGTGCGCGGCGTGGCCCGTGCCCCGGCCCCGGCGAAGAACTCGGCGGCCAGGCCGGCCACCACGTCCCATTGCTCGGGGCTGGTGTCCTGGGCCTCATCGACCAGGATATGATCCAGCCCGCCATCCAGCTTGTAATGCACCCACGCCGCCCGGCCGTCGGCGCGAAGCAGGCTGCGCACCTTGAGCACGAGGTCGTCGTAGTCGAGCAGCGCCCGCCCGTCCTTGAGGGCGTCGTAGGTACCGAGCAGGGCTTCGGCGAAGGTGAGCAGCGCCTCGGTGGCCTGCGCCGTGGCCACCGCCTTCAGCCGCTCGGCCAGGGCGCCGATGCGCGCCTGCTCGGCCAGCAGGATGGGCAGGACCTCGGGGTCGGCGGCCCGCGCGCCCTTGGTGACGAGCCGGCTCTCGGCCCTGGGCTCGCCGGCCTTGGTCAGGAACACCTCGGCGTAGGCGCCCATCAGGCCGTCCGTCCGCGCCGCCGGATCGCCGATCCAGGCGCGGATGGCCGCGGCCTTTTCCCGGTCGCCGGCCGTTCCGCTGTCGAGGGCACGGCACGCCCGCGACAACGCTGCCGCGTCGAAGGCCCCGTCGGCGGCGGCCTCGACCAGCACCGAAGAGGCGGTGTCCCCGGCGGCGAGGCCAAGGACGGTGCGCACCGCCCCGCCCAGGGCGGCGACCGAGCCGTGGGCGGCGATGAGGTCGCGAAGCCGGCGCCGGTTGGCCGCCAGTTCGCGGATGACGCCGTCGATGCCGGCCTCGTCGGCCAGTTCGGCCAAATGGCGGACCGCCCCGGTCAGTTCCGGATCGCGGCCGTCGAAGGCGCCGACCAGGGTGGCGGCGCGGGCCTCGGCCAGCAGCTCGGCGCTGGTCCTCTCGTCGATGACCTGGAAATGCGGCGCCACCGCCGCCTCCAGCGGAAACTGGCCGAGCAGCGATTCGCAGAAGGCGTGGATGGTGCGGATCTTGAGGCCGCCCGGCGCGTCCAGAACCTGGGCGAACAGGCGCCGCGCCCGCACCGTCTGCGCCGCCTCGGGGGCCTGCCCCAAAAGCTTCAACAGGTCGTCGTCAAGGGCCGCGTCGGCCATCAGGGTCCAGGCGCCCAGGCGCTCGCGCAGACGGTTGGCCATCTCGGCGGCGGCGGCCTTGGTGAAGGTCAGGCAGAGGATGCGCCCGGGCGGCGTGCCGGCCAGCAGCAGCCGGCTGATGCGGTCGATCAGCACGCGGGTCTTGCCGGTGCCGGCGTTGGCCGACACCCACACCGAGCGGGACGGATCGGCGGCGGCGACCTGGGCGCCCAACGCGGTGCGGGTGTCGGTGGGGGCGGGGGCGCCGGGCGTCATTCGTCGCCTCCGCCGGCCAGCCATTCCTTGACCCGGGCCAGATGGTCGTAATCGCCGACGTCGCGCTCGAACATCGGGCGGCGGCGCGACAGGTAGGGGGTCCTGGGGTTGTCGAAAAGGGCGACCTTGCGAGCCAGGCCGGACATCGCCTCTTCGGCGATGGCGGCAACGCCTTCGTTCAGCACCCGCTCCTCACCGGGCAGCCGGCCGCCGGTGAGCCGAAGGTAGATCATCTCGGCCACCGACTTCGCGGGGATGCCGGCGAAGCCGCCGGCCGCCGCCATCGCTGCCTCCAGCGACAACTGCGGCGCCAAGCCGCATTCGACCTGCTTTCGCGACGGGACCTGGCCGGTCTTGTAGTCGATGATCGCCAGATCGCCCGTCGGCGTCAGGTCCAGGCGGTCGGCACGGCCGCTCAGAAGGAAGGGGCCGCCCGGCGCCGCCAGGACCAGCTCGCCCCGGGTCTCGGTGGCCAGCACGCGATGGCCGGCGGCGCGTCGGCGGCGCTCGAAGTCGATGAACCAGCGGGCCAGGCGCTCGAAGCGCGGCCACCAGAAGGCGCGAACCCCGGGCCGGGCCGTACGATCCCCGAACACCTGGCGGCCGATGGCGATCAGCCGGTCCTCGGCATCGGCCGGCAGCTCGCCGGGGACGGCGCGAATGAAGGCCTCCAGCGCGTCGTGGATGATGGTGCCGCGCTCGGCCGCCGCCGGATCGGCGTCGAGCGCGTCCAGCGGCGCCAGACCCAGGATGTGGCGCGCGAAGATGGCATAGGGGTCGCGAATCCACGCCTCGACCTGGGTGACCGATAGCCTGCGGGGCCGGGCCTCGGCGGGCGGCCGGGGGCGCGGCGGGACGACCGGGCGGGGTGGCCCGGCGGCATCCAGCCCCTCGAACCAGGCGATCCAGCGGCGGTCGGTCTCAAGCGTCCGGGCCAGCCCCGAACCGGCGGTGAGCGCATCCAGGCGGGCCAGCCAGCGCGATGGCACGGTCGGCGTTCCCTCGACCCGGCTGGCCCGGGTCAGGACGACGCGGGGCGCCGCGAAGGCCTGGGCGAAGTCGTGGGCCGAAAGGCCGATGCGGCGTTCCGGCAACGGCAACCCGAAGCTCTTCATCATCGGCCGGCTCATCCACGGCCCGGCCTGGGTTTCGGGCGGCCAGCAGCCCTCGTTGAGGCCGCCCAGCACGACGACGTCGGCCTGTTGCAGGCGGGCTTCCAGCGGTCCCCAGATGGCAAGGCGCGGATGGCGCCCGAAGCGGGGGCGCACCACGCGGCCCGCCATCAGGGCGTCGAAGAGGCCGGCGTATTGGCGGCCGGCCAGCGGCCCCAGGGAAGCTGCCGAGTCGGCCAGTTCGGCCAGGAAATGGGCGACGGCCTCGCCGGCCTCGCCGGCCCACAGGCGGGCGGCGCCGGGGGCCTCATCTGTGGCCGCCAGGGCCTCGACGCAGGCGACGTGGGCGGAAACCAGGGCGAGGGGATCGGCGGCGGTCTGGCGAAGCAGCGCATGGAGGGAAGCCGCCGCGTCCTCCAGGCTGGCGAGCAGGACGGCGAACCGGCTTGCCTGCCCGCCCAGCGCGGCGCGCAGACCGTCGATGCCGGGGGCCGGCCGGGGGCCGCGCAGGGCAGCGATTTCAAGCTCGCGGACGGCGGTCCGGAAGGCAACCGGGCGGCGGCCGCCGGCGGCCAGCGGATGCTTGAGCGCGGCCAACGTGGCGACCGGCGCAAAATCCTCGGCGACCATGGCCAGCGCCAGGCGCAGGAAGGCGGCGGGCGGCGTGTGGGCCAGCGGCTGGCCGGCCGAATCGTCGACGTCGATCGCCCAGCGCCGCAGTTCGGCGGCGACGCGGCGGGCCAGCGCGCGGTCGAGGGTGATCAGGGCGGCGGTCCGCCCGGCCGTTTCCAGGGTCTCGCGCAGGATCAGCGCGATGACGCCCGCTTCCTCGCGCGGGCCCGGGCAGTCGATGCGCGAGACGCCCTCCAGCGCGGCGGCGGAAAACGACGCCTGGCGGCGCCAGCGGTCGGTCAGACCGGCCGGCCTGAGGGCGATCTGGATCAGCCGGCGGCGTTCCGCCGCGGCCGGCCCATCGGCCGGGGAAGGCCGATCCGCCGGCGGCCACGGCTTCACCGCCTCGACAGACAGCCCCAGATGGGCCAGCAGCCGCACCATGCCGTACTGCGGATGGGTGGGATCGAGGGCGTCGCGGGTTTCCTCGTCCATGTCGGTGTCGAGCCCGGGCAGGACGACGCAGCCCCGCGGCAGTTCCGCCACCACCTTGAGCAGGTCGGCGGTGGCCGGGATGCTGCCGGTCGAGCCGGCGGCGATCACCGGGCCGGCCGGCGGATGGCGCCGCCAGGCGGCGGCCTGGGCGGCGAGCAGGCGGTTGCGGCGCTCGGCCGTGTCGACGGCGTCTTCGGCGGCCAGCACCCGCGGCCACTGCTCGCTCAAGATGGCCAGGAATTCCAGCGTGACCTGCCAGTGCTCGGCCAGTTCGTCGGGCACCAGCCCGGCCAGGGCGGCGAAATCCAGGCGTTCGGTATGGACCTGATCGAGCAGCCGGCCCAGTTCGGCGGCCAGGCGGGCCGCCTGCTCGGCCGAGGTGTCGCGGCCGGAGAGCGCCATGACCAGGCGGGTCAGCAGGATCTGGCGGCGCAGGCCGGAAAGGGCGGGCGGGATGTCGTCGCCGCCGGCGGCCCCGTCCTCGGACGGCATTTCCCCCAGCAGGTCGAAGGCGCCGGCGATGGCCAGCTCGTCCTCGTCGAGATCGCCCAGCGGCCGCATGCGGGGCAGCAGCGTCGGCCGCCCGCCGGTCAGCCGAAGAAAAGCTTCGCCCAGCGCCCGGCAGGCGCGGCGGGTGGGCAGAAGGACGATGGCGGCGGCAAGATCCTCGGGGCCGCCGCCGATGCGCTCGACCAAACCGGCGGCCAGGGCGTCGACGAAGGGCCTTCCGGCGGGGATGGTGAAGACCGCCGGCGGTCTGCCGCCCTCGCTCGGGACGCCCCGTTGGATCACCGGCGCTTCACCCCCGGATACCTCTCCTGCATGTAGGCCTCGGCGTCGGCCAGTCCTTCGGGGGTGCCGACGTGGAACCACTCGCCGTCATGGATCATGCCGTAAAGCCGGCGCTTTTCCATGGCCCGGTTGTAAAGGACGTTCAGCGGGAACCGCCCCTTGGGCGCGTTCTCGAACAGCCGCGGATGCAGGATCTGGATGCCGGTGAACAGGAAGGGCGACAACTCGCGCTCGGGTCGGGGGCTGAGCACGCCGGCCGGATCGACGATGAAATCGCCCATGCCGGTGTAGCCGTAGGCCTCGACGGTGGAGTGCAGGAGCAGCAGGCCGTCCATCCGCGATTCGTCCCAGGTTTCGGCCATGCGGCGCAGGGCCGAATGGGGACCGTTGAGCCACATGATGTCGGCGTTGACGACCAGGAACGGCTTGTCGCCCAGCAGCGGCAGGGCATTGGCGATGCCGCCCCCGGTTTCGAGGATCTCGGGCTCGCGGGAAAACACCACCGGGGGCGACTTGCGCCGCTTGACATGGCTCTCGATCAACTGGCCGAGATGGTGGACGTTGATGATCACCGTGCTCAGGCCTTCCTCGTCCAGGCGGTCGAGGCTGTAGTCGAGCAGCGCCCGGCCGCCGACCTGGATCAGGGGCTTGGGCAGGGTCTCGGTGATCGGACGCATGCGGGTGCCGAAGCCGGCGGCCAGGATCATGGCACGTTCCGGCAGGTTGGGATGGCGGGGCGCCGCCTCCTTTTGCGGTTTGCGGGGGTCGTTCTTCAAGCTGCCACCGGCGGGCATGACGGCTTCTCTCTTCTTTCCGATGGAATGTTGCGGGCGAACCAGGCGGCGACGGGCGCCAGGTCCGGGTGGTCGAGGGCGCGTTCCAGAAGCCGCCATAGCCGGGGAATGTGGCCCAGGTAGCGGGGCTTGCCGTCGCGCAGGCAAAGCCGGGTGAAGATGCCGATCACCTTGGCGTGACGCTGCGCCGCAAGGACGGCGAAGGCGGCGTCGAAGGCCGGTCGGTCGAGGTCGGGAAAGGCGGCGGCATAGCGACGGCGCAGGGCGTCGACAAGCCCGGGGTCGATGTCGCGCCGGGCGTCTTCCAGCAGCGACATCAGGTCATAGGCGGCCGGCCCCGCCAGGGCGTCCTGGAAGTCGAGCAGCCCGCAGGCGGCAACGCCGGGGCGCCCATCGAGCACCATCAGGTTGTCGACGTGGTAATCCCGGAGCACCAGGGTCGTCGGCTGGGCCCGCACCGCGGCGAAGGCCTCCAGCCAGGCCTGGCCATAGGCGTGGCGCACCGCCGCCGGGGTCGGCCGTCCCATGACGCTGGGCATGTACCAGTCGGTCAGCAGGAACGCCTCGGCCAGCAGGGTCTCGTCGTCGTAGGGTTTGAGCCCGGCCGGCACGGCGGCCCCGGGGGCCAGTCGGTGAAGGTGGACCAGGACGTCGACGGCCATCTCGTAAAGGGCCCGCTCGTTGCCGCCTGCCTGCGCGACGCCGGGGCTTCGCTCCGGCGAAGGCAGATCTCCGGCCAGGATGCGGGTGAAGGTGGCGTCCCCGAAATCCTCGATCAGCAGCAGGCCGGCGGCGGCGTCCTCGGCCAGGATGGCCGGCGCGCTGAGCCCGAGGGCATTGAGGTGCCGGGCCAGCCGGGCGAACGGTCGCACGTCCTCCTTCGGCGGCGGCGCGTCCATCAACAGGACCGGCTCGCCGTCCCGCCGCAGGCGTTCGTAGCGGCGGAACGAGGCATCGCCGGTCAGCGGCGTCCGGTCCGCCCTTTCCCAGCCGTGGGCGGCAAGAAAGGCGCGGATGACGGCTTCGCGACCGGTGGCGGGGACGGCGTCAGGCAAGGCCGGCCTCCTTCAGGCGGCGGGCCCAGCCAGCGCCGCCGGCCAGGCTTGCCCGCCGGGCGGTGGGTTCGTCGCCGGCAGCGAGCGCCACCTCCAGGCGGCCGGGCGGCAACAACGCGCCCAGACGGGCCGGCCATTCGATCAGCGAGATGCCGTCGGCGAAGGCTTCCTCGATGGCCAGCTCGTAGGCCTCCTCGGGGTCGGCCAGGCGAAAGAGGTCGAAATGATGGATGGCGCCGCCGGGAAGGTCGTAGGACTGGACCAGGGTGAAGGTCGGGCTCGGCACCTCTTCCAGGCCATCGCCGCGGGCCCGGATGAAGGCGCGGGCGAACACCGTCTTGCCGGCCCCGAGATCGCCTTCAAGGGCGATCACGTCGCCCGGCCGGGCCGACTTCGCCAGGGCGGCGGCCAGGGCCTCGGTCGCCGCCTCGTCGGGCAGGTCCATGTGCAGCAGGCGGGGCGGGCGTTCGGCTGTGGACATCGGAAACGGCATCTCCGGACGGCAGCCGATCCCGGATCGGGCCCGGAATCGGACGGCGCCATTCTTACCCGGTCGACGGGCCGCTTTCCAAGCCCAATCGGCGGCATGCGGAAGGTGGATCGAAACCATCGGCCTCGCCCCGCGGGATCGCTCAGGTTCCGGCCTGGGTCGCCCCGGTGGGCAGCCGGCAGATCACGGTGGTTCCGCGGCCGGGGGCGGAGCGGATCTCGACCCGTCCGGCGTGCAGTTCGACGAAGCGGGTGACCAGCGACAGGCCGAGGCCGGCGCCGCGGCCGTCGACCTCGGGGTCGGTGCCGTGGCCGAACGGCTGCACGGCGCGGCGGATCTGCTCCTCGCTCATGCCCGGGCCGGTGTCGCTGATCGAGATGACCACCTCGTCGTTGGCCTTCCGCGCGGTCAGGCCGACGCGGCCGCGGGCCGGGGCGAAGCGCACCGCGTTGCTCATCAGGTTGAAGAACACCTGGCGCAGCCGGCGCCCGTCGGCGACGATCCAGCCGATGTCGGGCGGGCAGTCGAATTCGACCTTGAGGCTCTTGAACCGCGAGCGCTCGCGGACCAGCTTCAGCGTCCCGGCGAGCAGGCCGTGGACGTCGACGGCGTCCAGTTCGAGCGACATGATGCCGGCCTCGATGCTGGCGAGATCCAGGGTGTCGCTGACCACCGTCATCAGGTTCTGCGAGGTTTCGAGAATGCCCTGGCAGTATTCCTTCTGGCGGCGGTTGAGCTCGCCGAAATACTCCTCGGCCAGAATCTCGGCGAAACCGATCAGGGTGGTCAGCGGCGTGCGGATCTCGTAGGACACGTTGGCGATGAACGCCGATTTCAGCCGGTTGGCCTCGTCGAGCGCTTCGGCCCGCTGGCGCAACGCCGCCTCGACCTGGGCGCTGTCGGTGACGTTGAGGAAGCTGACCAGCACGGCGCCGTCGGGCAGCGGCACCGTGGCGTACTCGATGACGGCCCCGTCGGTCCGGGCGAGCCGCCCGCCGCCGGGCTCGCGCTTCATCAGCCGGGCCGCCGTGACGACGGGGCGGCTGCCGCCGGCGCTCTCCTCGAGGCGGGCGTTCATGCGGAGCGCGAAATCGGCGAGGTGAATGCCCTGGGCGATGGCCTTGCCGTCCAATTCCCACAGATGGACGAAGGCGGGGTTGTTGAGCTTGAGCCGGCCGTCGCCGCCGAACACCGCGACCGCCTCGAACAGGTTGTCCAGGGTCTCGCGCTGCACCGCACTCAATTCGTTGATCGAGCGTTCGAGGGACAGGCGCTCCGACAGATCCTCGTAGGCGAAGACCAGGCCGCCCGTCGGGTGCGGCGCGCAAACGCGGCGCACCGTGCGGCCGTCGGGCAGGTGCATGAGGCTGACCTCCGGCTGGGTCACCAGGCGGAACAGGGCGACCTGTTCCTCGCGGAAAGCCGGATAGTCGGGGACCTCGGGGAGCAGGCGGTGCTCCCTCAGGAGATCGAGCAACTGGCCCAGGCGCGGCCGGCCGGCCAGCGCGTGGTCGTCCAGGCGCCACAGCCGGGCGAAGGTCGCGTTGTGGAATTCCAGGCGGGCGTCCGGGCCGAACACGGCGATGCCCACCGGCAGGACGTCCAGGAGTTTCGCCCACCCCTCCGAGACCCGCCGCCCCTCGGTTCCGGCGTCGGCGGGCAAGGCGAAGGCCGCCGTTCCGCGGCCGGCGGCCAGGGAAACTTCGGTGATCTCCAGGGAAGGGGGCGATTCGGGGTCGGCGCCCTGGGCGCTCGCCGCCGGGTTGGCGAAGGCGATCTCGCGATCGGGCCCGCGCAGCCATACCGGGAACGGCAGCGCTTCGCACAGGGTTTTGAGACCTTCGGCATCGGCGACGGCGGGCGCGGCGGCGCGCGGGATGGGGCTGCCGGCGTCCCTGATCCACAGGACGTCGGCGGCGACGTCGCCGTTGGTGCTGAAGGCGCGCACGCCGCTTACCTGGACCTGGCGGTTCCTGCCGACGACCGGCAGCGCCATGCCAAAGCCGGTGCCGTCGCGGCGCAGGATTTCGACGGCCTGGGCCAGCCGGGCGGCGTCGTCGTCGGCAAAGCGGCCGAGCACCTCTTCGTAGCCGCTCTCCACGCCGCCGGCGAGATTGAGCAGCACGGCAAGCCGGCTGGAAACCCTGACTGCGCCGCTCGCCGTCTCCCAGATCAGGAAACCGTCGGGCGAGGCGGCGACGACGTCCCAGGCAATGCGGGCGTCGGCCTCGCGGGCCTTGGCCTCGCGCCGCCGGCGCGACAGGCGCCGCCCCTGCCAGACAAGGATCGGCGCCACACAAGCGCCCAAGGCCGCCGCGCCGAGCGCGAAGACGATCCCGGCGTCCATCAGGGCGGGCTGACCGGGCGGCGCCCGGAACGAAGGGAAGGATCAATCGGCACGGGCGCGATCTTAGAGCATTCTCCCGCGTTATTGAATCCTTCTCGCGGCGTTCCTTTCGCGCCGCCCGCCGGTCGCGTCAGTAGCGGTAGTAATCCGGCTTGAAGGGCCCGGCTTCGCCGACGCCGATGTACTTGGCCTGGCGGGGCGTGAGTGCGGTCAGCGAGACGCCCAGTTTGGCCAGATGCAGCGTGGCCACCTTCTCGTCCAGGGCCTTGGGCAGCACATAGACCTGGCGCTCGTACTTGCCGGGGTTGGTCCACAGCTCCATCTGGGCCAGCACCTGGTTGGTGAACGACGCGCTCATCACGAAGCTGGGGTGGCCGGTGGCGCAGCCCAGGTTCACCAGCCGCCCCTCGGCCAGCAGGATGATGCGCTTGCCGTCGGGGAACTCGATCTCGTCGACCTGCGGCTTGATGGGGTTCCACTTGAAATTGCGCAGGCTCGCCACCTGGATCTCGGAATCGAAGTGGCCGATGTTGCAGACGATGGCCCTGTCCTTCATGGCCCGCATATGGTCGAGCGTGATGACGTCGACGTTGCCCGTGCAGGTGACGAAGATGTCGCCCTTGGGCGCCGCCTGTTCCATGGTCACCACCTCGTAGCCCTCCATCGCCGCCTGCAGCGCGCAGATGGGGTCGACTTCGGTAACCAGGATGCGGCAGCCCGCGCTGCGCAGGCTTTCGGACGATCCCTTGCCGACGTCGCCGTAGCCGCAGACGACGGCCACCTTGCCGGCCATCATGACGTCGGTGGCCCGCCGGATGCCGTCGACCAGGCTTTCCCGGCAGCCGTACTTGTTGTCGAACTTCGACTTGGTGACCGAGTCGTTGACATTGATGGCCGGGAACTGCAGCCGCCCTTCCGCCGCCATCTGGTAGAGGCGGTGCACGCCGGTGGTGGTTTCCTCGGTGACGCCGCGAATCGCCTTGGCGATCGCGCTGTACCAGCCGGGCTTCTCGGCCACGCGTTTCTTGATGGCGGCGAACAGCACTTCCTCTTCCTCGCTGCCGGGATTGGTGAGGACCGAAAGGTCCTTCTCCGCCTGCATGCCGAGGTGGATCAGCAGCGTGGCGTCGCCGCCGTCGTCGAGGATCATGTTGGGGGTGCCGCCGTCCGCCCACTCGAAGATGCGGTGGGTGAAGTCCCAGTATTCGGGAAGCGATTCGCCCTTGTAGGCGTAAACCGGGGTGCCGGTGGCGGCGATCGCCGCCGCCGCGTGGTCCTGGGTCGAATAGATGTTGCACGACGCCCAGCGCACGTCGGCGCCCAGTGCCTTGAGCGATTCGATCAGCACCGCCGTCTGGATGGTCATGTGCAGCGAGCCGGCGATGCGCGCGCCCTTGAGCGGCTGCCGGCCGGCGTATTCCTCGCGCACCGCCATCAGTCCGGGCATTTCGGTTTCGGCGAGGTCGATTTCCTTGCGGCCCCAATCGGCCAGCTTGATGTCGGCGACTTTATAGTCAACGGAACCCATGGGGAATCACTCCAAACCTGTTGATCGCGCGAGCCGGCCCGTTCGCCGGGGACGGCGGGACGACGAGGGGATGAAGGTTATAAAGAAATCTTTATATGTTTTTCAAGCGAAGAAGCGTGTCGGCGCTCAGGCCAACGCGTTGAAATCGTCGAGCAGGGCGGCGATGCGCCCGCTGTCCACCTGGTCCATGATGATGCGGGCCCGCTGGGTGGCGGCGTCGAGATCGAGCGCGCGGATGCGCTTCTTGACCCGCGGCACGTTGGCGGGCGCCATCGACAGGTTGCGAAAGCCGAGGCCGAGCAGCAGGGCGGTGAAGCGGGGGTCGCCCGCCATCTCGCCGCAGATGCTGACCGGGATGGCGGCCCGCATGGCCGCTTCCGCCGCCCCTTGCATGAGGCGGAGCACGGCGGGGTGCAGCGGATCGAAAAGGGGCGCTACCTGTTCGTCGGCGCGGTCGGTGGCCAGCGTGTACATGATGAGGTCGTTGGTCCCGATGGCGAAGAAATCGCAGATGCGGCTCAGCGCGTCGGCGGCCAGCGCGGCGGCGGGCACCTCGATCATGACGCCGCAAGGGGGCAGCGGACGCGGGACCTTGATCCCCTCGCGCTTGAGCCGGCGGGCCACCCGCTCCAGCAGGGTGCGGGCCCGGCGGACCTCCGAGCAGGTCGTCACCATCGGCAGCAGGATGCGGATCGGTCCGTGCGCCGCGGCGCGCAGGATGGCCCGGAACTGGGCTTCCAGGATGTCGATCCTGGACAGCGACAGGCGGATGCCGCGCAAACCCAGGGGCGAGGCCACGCTTTGCCCGAAATTGCCGACCAGGGTGTCGGAAATCTTCTCGCCGCCGATGTCCAGCGTGCGGATGGTCACCGGCCGGCCGTTCATCGCCTCGACGATCCCGCGCAGGGCCTGATACTGGTCTTCCTCGCCGGGAATGTCGTCGCGGTTCATGAACATGAACTCGGTGCGCAGAAGGCCGATGCCGATGGCGCCCGACTGCTTGACCATGCCCATCTCGATGGGCAACTCGACGTTGGCCTGCAGCATGATGGCGGTGCCGTTGCGCGTCACGGCGGGCTGGCGGCGCAGGCGCACCAACAGGCGCTTTTCGGCGGTCCGCTCCTCGCGGCGCTTGGCGTAGACGGCCAGCGTGGCGGGCGTCGGGTTGACGACGATGTGGCCGCTCGTGCCGTCGATGACCAGGGTGTCGCCGGTGCGCACATACTTCAGCAGGTTGGACACGCCCAGCACGGTGGGGATCGAAAGCGCGCGGGCCATGATCGCGGTATGGCCCTCGGCGCCGCCCAGGACGGCGACGGCGCCGGCGATGCGGTGCGGCTGCAGCCGGGCGGTGTCGGCCGGGGTCAGTTCGCCACCGACCACGATGCTGCCCTTGGGCAGCCCCGAAACCGGCGTTTCCGGGGCCCGGGTCAGGTTGCGGATGAGGCGCGAGCCGACGTCGCGGATGTCGGCGATGCGGGCCGTGATGTAGGCGTCGCCGATGGCCGCGAAGCTCTCGCCGATGGCGGCGACCTCGGCCTCGACGGCGGCCTCGGCGTTAAGCCGCCGGCCGGCGATCCGCGCCTCGACGCCGCGCACCAGGCGCGAGTCGGCCAGCATTTGCAGATAGGCGTCGAACAGCATGACGATTTCGTCGCTGGCCGAGCCGGGGATCTCGCGGGCCTTGTCCTGGAGCTTGCGGATCTGCCGGCGGGTTCTGGCGATGGCGTCGCGGAATCGGCCGCGCTCCGCCTCGACGTCGCGCGCCGCGATGCGGTAGTGGGGGATGCGGACGGCGCCGTCGTCGTGCACCCGGGCAACGCCGATGCCGATTCCCGAAGAGACCCCGAGCCCCTTGAGATGCTTCTCCTTGGATGTCTTTCCAGCCATCGTGGGCGACCCGGCGGCCCCTATTCCTCGAACTTGGCGTCGACCAGGCCGCACAGGGCGGCGGCGGCCTCGGCCGCCTCGGGCCCGCGGGTGGCGATGACGATCTCGCTGCCCGGTCCCGCCGCCAGCATCATCAGGCCCAGGATGGAATGGCCGGATACGGTCTGGCATCCCTTGGTCACGGTGACGTCGGCCTCGAAGCCGGCGACCAGCTTGACGAACTTGCTGGCGGCCCGGGCATGCAGGCCGCGCTCGTTGCGGATGACCACCGGATTGACGATGAACGCCTCGTCCTGCGGGCCGGGGCTGAGCCGCCGGGGGGTCATGACTTTTCCTGGGTCAGCAACTGCGAGGCGATGTTGATGTACTTGCGCCCGGCTTCCTGGGCGCTGACCACCGCCTTGGTCAGCGGCTCGCTGGTGCGCACGCTGGCCAGCTTGATGAGCATCGGCAGATTGACGCCGGCGATCACCTCGACGTGGGTCTTGTCCATGATCGAGATGGCGAGATTGGAGGGCGTGCCGCCGAACATGTCGGTCAGCACGACGACGCCTTCGCCCTCGTCGGCCTTCACCGCGCTTTCCATGATCTGGGCACGGCGCTCCTCCATGTCGTCGTCGGGGCCGATGCCGATCGCCGCGACATTGGTCTGCGGGCCAACGACATGTTCCAGCGCGGCCACCAGTTCTTCGGCCAGCCGACCGTGGGTCACGAGCACCATTCCGATCATGTGTCGAGCGGTCCTTGCATCCGAGTTGCCGTTCTTCCTTATTACGCCTTGGCCGGAACGTCCAGTTTTCGATGAACGGCCGGCAGGTCCAGTTCCCGATGACTCAGGTGGACTCCGATTCCCTGCTCTTCCAGCCATTTCGCCAGGCGTTCGGCCACGAACACCGAACGGTGACGGCCGCCGGTACAGCCGATGGCGATCGTCAGATAGCTTTTTCCTTCCGCCGCGTAGCGCGGCAGCAGAGGCCCGAGAAGCCGGCAGAGATTCCCGAAGAAGCCGGCGAAGTCGGTGTCCCCGGTAATGAATTCGGCGACCGTGCCGTCGCGTCCGGTCAGCGGCCGCAACGCGGGATCATAATGGGGATTGGCCAGGAAACGCACGTCGAAAACGAGATCGGCCTCGCGCGGGATGCCCTGGCGGAAGGCGAACGAGGTGACGAACACCGACAGCGCCGGCTTGTCGCCCAGGCCGAAATGCCCTTCGAGAAGGCGCTTGAGGTCGCCCAGCGGCAGGCGCGTGGTGTCGATGACGAGGTCGCTGGATTCGCGCGTCGGGGCCAAAAGCTGCCGCTCGTGGGCGATGCCGTCCTGGACCGGGCGGTCGACGGCCAGCGGGTGGCGGTGCCGGGTTTCGACGTAGCGGCGGCTCAGTTCGTCGTCGTCGCAGTCGAGGAACAGCACCTTGACCGAAAGGTTGGCGTCGGCCCGCAGCCGGCCGAGTTCGCGGGCGAAGGTTTCGGCGCCGAAGTCGCGCGTGCGGATATCGATTCCGATGGCCAGCGCGCCGTGGAACCCGGGGGCGTCCACGCTGCGCTGGCTCGGCAGCACGAGGTTGCCGAGAAGCGACAGGGGCAGGTTGTCGACCGCCTCGTAGCCGAGATCCTCCAGCGCCTTCAAGGCCGACGTCTTGCCGGCCCCCGACATGCCGGTGACCAGCAGCACCTCGCGCGTCTTGGCCCGATCGCGGGCGGGCGTCGCCCGACGGTCATCGACGGAAACGGGCATGACCGGTCTTTCCCTGGATCACGAAACCCACGATACCGACCCTTTCAGCGCCGCCACGGCGAAGCGTATCTTGGCGGCGGCCGACGGTTCGAACGGCCATACCCGCAACAGCGGCACGGCCACTCCCATATAATCACAGATGGCGGATTCGGGAACCCGTTCGACCTCGTCCCGCCCGACCATGTCGACGACAAGGCCGACCGCCGCCTCGGCCAGGTGCGCCATGCGCAGGATGCCGACGCCCCGGACTTCCAGGAGGCCGGCGATGGCGGCGGGGGCGCGGGCGATCAGGGCGCCGTCGCGCCGGGCGAGGTCCACCCGATCGTCGGCGACCAGGTGGCCGCCCTCATCGATGAGGCGCGCCGCCAGATCCGACTTGCCGCTTCCCGGCTCCCCGCGGATGAGCACGCCAAGGCCGTCCACCGCGACGCAGGAGGCATGAACCTGTTCCATGGGGTCGCAGGGTGGAGCCGGCGCCGGGGCCTGTCAATCGTCTGGCGTGGCCTGGGCGGCCGCCGTCAAAGGATGGGCAGCCAGACGACGAAACGGGCACCCCGCGTATTGCCGGCCTCGTCGAGGCGGTTCTCGGCCCAGACGCGGCCGCCGTGCGTCTCGACGATCTGCTTTGAGATGCTGAGCCCAAGGCCGGAATGGGTGCCGTACTTTTCGCCGACCGGGCGTTCCGAATAGAACCGCTCGAAAATGTCGCGCTCCTTGCCCGCCGGAATGCCCGGCCCCTCGTCGACGATCTCGATCTCGACGGCGCCGGGCCGCTCTTGCGCCCGCACGGCGATCTTGCCGCCGGGCGGGCTGAACGACACCGCGTTGGCGATCAGGTTGCGGAACACCTGTACCAGCCGCCCCTCGATTCCCCTGACCCGGAACTCGCGCTCGCCCGGGATGTCGAGCGCGATGTCCGGACCGCCGGCGCCGGTGGTCCGCTGGATGTCGACCACCACGCCCAGGAGGCCGCTCAGGTTGACGGCCTCCAGTTCGGCCCGCGACAGTTCGGCGTCCAGGCGCGAGGCGTCCGAGATGTCGGTGATCAGCCGGTCCAGGCGGCGGACGTCGTCCTGGATGATTCCCATCAGCTTGCGCTGCTGGGCGGGGTCGCTCACCCGCGATATCGTCTCGACGGCGGAATGAAGGCTGGTCAGCGGATTCTTGATCTCATGGGCGACGTCGGCGGCGAAGCCCTCGATGGCGTCCATGCGCTGCCACAGGGCCTCGGTCATCTCGTTCAGCACCTGGGCCAGCTCGCCGATCTCGTCGTCGCGGCCGGGGAAGGTGGGGATGACGACGCTGCGGTTGCGGGCGTGGCGCACGCTTTCCGCGGCGTCGGCAAGACGGCGGATCGGCCGGGCGATGGTGCTGGCCAGGTACAGCGACAGCAGCACGGTGACGCTGAGGGCCACGGCGAAGACCTTGAGGATGTCGAGTCGCACGTCGTAGAGGGCGTTGTCGATGCCGCGCGAATCGGTCGACAGCATGAGGGCGCCCAGGACCTGCTTGTAGCGCTGCACCGGCGCGGCGGCGGTGAGCATCATGCCGCGCTCGGTGGTCCGCACGGCGTGGGTGACGTCGCCGTTGAGCGCGCCGACCACTTCGCGGTAGTCGGCCGCCTGCTGGATGGAATTCTCGCGGTATGCGGGCAGCGGCTCGAAGCCGGGAATGAGGGTGACGATGAAATCGTAGAAGGCGAGCAGCTCTTCGATGACGCCGGACTTGTCGTCCGGCGGCGGCAGCTCCTCGACCTGGACCATGCCGCCCGGCCCGAAAAGCATGCGGCTGTCGACGATGAGCACGCCGTCGGCGCCGAACAGCCGCGCCCGGGTGTCCGTCGGCTCGACCAGGCGGCGGACCATCTGGCGGGCGTCGGCGGGCGACAGCGCCTGGTGGCCGACGGCCGGCTCCGACGAGCCGGTGATGACCGAGCCTTCGCCGATGGCGGCGGCCGACATCTCGGCTTGCTTGCCCAGCGCGGCCAGTTCGGCGGCGATCAGGTTTTTGCGATACTCGCCCAGATACAGCAGGCCCGCCACCAGAACGCCCAACGCCACCAGGTTGAGGGCCAGGATCCGCCCGGTGATGGGCGAAAGGGCGCGTCGGCGCGGTCTGCTGCTGTCCGTCCCCCACGAGGCCACGGCGTCGTCAACCTTGCCGGTAGCGGTAGCCGACGCCGTAGAGGGTTTCGATTTCGGTGAAGTCGGGGTCGATGTCCTTGAACTTCTTGCGCAGCCGCTTGATGTGGCTGTCGATGGTGCGGTCGTCGACGTAGATGTTTTCGCCGTAGGCGGCGTCGATCAGCTGGTCGCGGGTCTTGACGTGACCCGGCCGGCGCGCCAGGGCCTGGAGCAACAGGAACTCGGTGACGGTCAGGTTGACCGGCTTGCTGTGCCACGTGCACATGTGGCGCACCGCGTCCATGTTCAGCGGCCCGCGCTCGAAGCAATCCTCGCCGCCGCCGGCCGGCACGTCCTCGCTGTCGAAACGGCGCAGGACGGCGCGGATGCGCTCGATGAGAAGGCGCTGGGAGAACGGCTTCTTGATGTAGTCGTCGGCGCCCATCCGAAGGCCCAGCATCTCGTCGATCTCGTCGTCCTTCGAGGTCAGGAAGATGACCGGCAGGCTGCCCTTCTGGCGGAGTCGCTCCAGCAATTCCATGCCGTTCATGCGCGGCATCTTGATGTCGAGCACCGCCAGGTCGACCGGCCGGCGTTCGATACCGTCCAGGGCTTCGTAGCCGTCGCGGTAGGTGTGCACGACGAAGCCCTCCGCCTCCAGGGCCATGGAAACCGAGGTCAGGATGTTGCGGTCGTCATCGACCAAGGCGACGGTATGCGGCATGGCAGCCCCCTCTCTGCGATCGGTGCCGATCCCAAGGGCTTCTGGACGATTGGGACAGCGCGTGACGAGATATGGATGGTGTGTTTGTGGCGAAATTATAGCGGAATCAATACCCTTGTGGTATGGCCGAGCGGCATCGCCGGAGATCCGGCCGGCCCGGGCCGGCGGGGAGCGATTCCGAAATACCGGAAGAAGCGCTGGCATTTTTTATCGGCTGACATGATATTTCTAATGCGTTGTCCCGAGATTTTGCGTAAATAGCCGGGATCGGACTTGCGCATGCCGGCCGTCACGACGGCCGGCTGAGCTGAGACGCTCATCGAAGAACAAGAAATTTGACATTGCGCATGGACTCAGCAGCGCCGGCCTTCCCTTGGGGAAGACGGCCAACGAAAAACGACGCTTGGGGCGCAGGGTTTCCCCCTCAAGAGCAGGAGAACGAAACAGTGCAGGAATTTGGACCTTTCGTCAGCCCTTACGGCTTGAAGAACCATGGAATTCAGAACTTCGGCATGGCGTTCTGGAATTTCCCCACGCCGGCCCTTTACGAACAGGCGGTGCGCCGCGGCGAGGCCACCCTGGCCCATGGCGGGGCCCTGGTCACCCGAACCGGCCACCACACCGGGCGCTCGCCCAACGACAAGTTCGTCGTCGACGAGCCGGAGAGCCGGGATTCGGTCTGGTGGGGCAACGTCAACCGCCCGATGACCGAGGCGCAGTTCGACGGCTTGCATCGCCGCATGCTCGCCTATCTCCAGGGGCGGGACATCTTCATCCAGGACTGCTTCGCGGTGGCCGATCCGGAACTGCGTTTCCCGATCCGCGTGATTACCGAAACCGCCTGGCACAATCTGTTCGCCCGCAACATGTTCTTCTGGGCGTCCCGCGAGGACATCAAGACCTTCAAGCCGGAATTCACCGTCATCCAGGCCCCGCGCTTCCACGCCGAGCCGGAGACCGACGGCACCCGTTCGGGCGTCTTCATCGTCATTCACTTCGCCAAGCGCCTCGTTCTCATCGGCGGCACCAGCTATGCCGGCGAGATCAAGAAGTCGATCTTCAGCATCCTCAACTACATGCTGCCGGCGAAGGGCATCCTGCCCATGCATTGCTCGGCCAACCAGGGGCCGAACGGCGAGACCGCCATTTTCTTCGGCCTGTCGGGAACCGGCAAGACGACGCTGTCGGCCGACAGTTCGCGCACCCTGATCGGCGATGACGAGCACGGCTGGGGCCCGAAGGGCGTCTTCAACTTCGAGCACGGCTGCTACGCCAAGGTCATCAATCTCAGCGCCCAGGCGGAACCCGAGATCTACGCCACCACCAGGCGGTTCGGCACTATTCTCGAAAACGTGATGATGCATATGGACGAGCGCCGTCTCGACCTCGACGACGGCTCGCTGACCGAGAACACGCGGGCGTCCTATCCGCTGTCGCACATCCCCAACGCCTCGCCCAGCGGAGTCGGCGGCCATCCGAAGAACATCGTCATGCTGACCTGCGACGCCTTCGGCGTCATGCCGCCGGTCAGCAAGCTCACGCCCGAGCAGGCGATGTACCACTTCCTTTCGGGATACACCGCCAAGCTGGCCGGCACCGAGGCGGGGGTGAAGGAGCCGCAGGACGTCTTCTCGACCTGTTTCGGCGCCCCCTTCCTGCCGCGCAAGCCCACCGTCTATGCCGACCTGCTCGGCAAGAAGATGGCCGAGCACAAGGCCACCTGCTGGCTGGTCAACACCGGCTGGAGCGGCGGCGGCGTCGGCGTCGGCGCGCGCATCAAGATCGCCCACACCCGGGCCATGGTGAACGCCATTCTGGACGGCAAGCTGGACGGCGTGCCGATGACCAAGGACCCGAATTTCGGGGTCATGGTCCCGCAGTCCTGCCCGGACGTGCCGGCCGAGATCCTGTCGGCCCGCAACACCTGGAAGGACAAGGCCGCCTATGACGCCACCGCCCGCGACCTGACCCGCCGCTTCGCCAAGAACTTCCAGCAGTTCGAGGACCAAGTGGACGAAAAGGTCCGCGCGATCGCCATCCGCCCCGCCGACTGAACCGATCGCACCCAGTCGACGGCAGGGATCCAAAAGCCGGGTCGGACTTGTCCGACCCGGCTTTTTCCTATTCAATCGCCCTGATGTCCGTCGGCCGGACGGCTGGTGAGGGTCGGATGGAAGGGATCGGAACCGTATTCGGCGTCATCGCGCTGCTGGTCGCCCTGGCGGCGCTGTGGTTCGTCAACGACGTGGTCAGACGGATCGAACGCCAGAACCAGCAATTTGTGGAAACCCATCTTCGCGCCGTACGCGAGGCCATCGACGGCTGCATGGCAAAGGTGGGCGGGCTGGAGCGCAAAGCGGACGAATCGGCGGACCGCATCGCCGATTTCCAGAAGAAGGCCGAGGCGCTGGGCAAGGTCCAGAGCGAACACCATGGCCGGTTGGAGGCGCTGCACGACGGGCTGGAGCGGATCGGCCGGGAGCAGGCCCCGAACCCGCGGCAAGCCGGCGGCCGGCGCGCCGATTGATTGTTCCCCGCGGGCGGCGCCGGGGATGGGCCGCACCCAACCGGAAAATGTGACGGCTGTCTTCCCTTTAAATCATCGGTGATGATACCATTTGTCGGTTAGGGACCCGGCGGAGCGGTGCGCCGTGCGGGAGGGACTCCCTGGGTCGAAGCCACCTTTCGAACAACCGACGCCAAGACAGCGACCGGAATGCTCCCGGAAGGTTGAAACCTGGACCTCCGGAGAGCGGCGCCCTGGGCAAGGGGGGACGGCCGCGCACGGAAATGACCGAAGCGCGATTTTTGGCTTGGTGGAATCGACCGACACATGTAAAGAGCACCGCCGGCAGTGGACGTAACGGAGTGAGCGCGATGACTTTTTCCGGCTTCCCCGAAAGACAAGGGCTGTACGATCCCCGCAACGAGCATGATTCGTGCGGTGTCGGGTTTGTCGTCGACATTAAAAATCGCAAAAGCCACGCCATCGTCAGCGACGGTCTGCAGATCCTGGTCAACCTCGACCACCGGGGCGCGGTCGGCGCCGATCCCAAGGCCAGCGACGGCGCCGGCATTCTGACGCAGATCCCGGACCGCTTCTTCCGCGAGGAGTGCGCCAAGCTCGGCTTCGATCTGCCGCCGGCCGGCGACTATGCCGTCGGCATGCTGTTCCTGAGCCAGAACGCCAAGACCCGGACCCGCCACGAGGCCACCATCAAGCGGATCTTCGAGGCCGAAGGCCAGAAGGTGCTGGGCTGGCGCGACGTGCCGATCGATCCTTCCTGCCTGGGCTACAGCGTCAAGCGAAACCAACCCCACATCCGCCAGGTCTTCGTCGCCCGCGGCAAGAACTGTCCCGACCAGGACGCCTTCGAGCGCAAGCTGTTCGTCGCCCGCAAGCAGGCCCACCACGCCATTTGGGACTACGAGGAGGATCGTACCGAATCGCGCCTCTACATTCCCAGCTTCTCGTCGCGCACGGTGCTCTACAAGGGCATGCTGATGGCCAACGCCATCGACGTCTTCTATCCCGATCTCAAGGACCCGCGTTTCGAATCGGCCCTGGCCCTGGTCCATCAGCGGTTTTCGACCAACACCTTCCCGTCGTGGGAACTGGCGCAGCCGTTCCGCTATCTTTGCCACAACGGCGAGATCAACACGCTGCGCGGCAACATCAACTGGATGCTGGCCCGGCGCCACAACATGAAGTCGGAGATCCTGGGCGACGACCTGGAGAAGCTGTGGCCGTTGATCGGCGACGGCAACTCGGACTCGGCCACCTTCGACAACTCGCTCGAACTGCTGGTCGCCGGCGGCTATTCGCTGGCCCACGCCATGATGCTGATGATCCCCGAGGCGTGGGACAACAACCCGCTGATGAGCAAGAAGCGCAAGGCCTTCTACGAATACTACGCGGCCCTCATCGAGCCGTGGGACGGCCCCGCCGCCGTCGCCTTCACCGACGGCCGCCAGATCGGCGCCACGCTGGACCGCAACGGCCTCAGGCCGGCCCGTTACGTGGTGACCGACGACGACAAGGTGATCATGGCTTCCGAGGTCGGCGTGCTGCCGGTGCCCGAGGAGCGGATCGTCAAGAAGTGGCGGCTGCAGCCGGGCAAGATGTTCCTGATCGATCTGGAGCAGGGGCGCATCGTCGACGACGACGAGATCAAGGACCAGCTGGCCACGGCCAAGCCCTACCTGCAGTGGCTCAAGTCCACCCAGATCCATGTCGAGGATCTACCCACCGAGGTGGCGGCGATGGCACCCGACGCCGGCATCCTGCTCGACCGCCAGCAGGCCTTCGGCTACACGCAGGAGGACATCAAGTTCTTCCTGGCGCCGATGGCGGTGGGCGGCCAGGATCCGGTCGGTTCGATGGGCCGCGACATCCCGCTGGCCGTGCTGTCGCGCCGCTCGAAGTCACTGTTCGACTACTTCAAGCAGAACTTCGCGCAGGTGACCAACCCGCCCATCGATCCCATCCGCGAGCAACTGGTCATGTCGCTGGTGTCGCTGATCGGCCCCCGGCCCAATCTGCTCGATCTGGAAAGCGGCGGCGCCCACAAGCGCCTCGAGGTGCGCTCGCCGATCCTCTCCAACGTCGACCTGGAACGGATCCGCCACATCCACGAGAAGGTGGACAACGCGTTTCGCACCTACACCGTGGACATCTGCTATCTGGCCGACCTCGGCGCCCCCGGCATGGAAGAGGCGGTGCGCCGGATCTGCCTGGACGCCCAGAACAAGGTGCTGGCCGGCTACAACATCATCATCCTGTCGGACCGCCTGATGGACGCCGACCACGTGGCCGTTCCGTCGCTGCTGGCCGTCGCCGCGGTGCACCACCACCTCATCCGCGAGGGGCTGCGCACCGAGGTCGGACTGGTGGTGGAAACCGGCGAGGTCCGCCAGGTTCACGACTTCTGTCTGCTGGGCGGCTATGGCGCCGAGGCGATCAACCCCTACCTGGCGTTCGAGACGCTGTCGGCGCTGCGGCCGGAGCTGCCGGACACCCTGGACGAGGAGGAGATCCACCACCGCTACGTCAAGGCCATCGAGAAGGGCGTGCTGAAGGTGATGTCGAAGATGGGCATCTCGACCTTCCAGTCCTATTGCGGGGCCCAGATCTTCGACGCCGTCGGGCTGTCGCAGGATTTCGTCGACGCCTATTTCACCGGCACCGCGTCGCGCATCGGCGGCATCGGGCTGACCGAGATTGCCGAAGAGACGGTGCGCCGTCACCGCGACGCCTATGGCAACGCCACCATCCTCAAGGACGCGCTGGACGTCGGCGGCGAAATGGCGTTCCGCCTGCGCGGCGAAGACCACATCTGGACGCCGGAGACCATCTCCAAGCTCCAGCACGCGGTGCGCGCCAACGACCGCGCGCTGTACCGCGAGTACGCCGACCTGGTGAACCAGCAGAGCCAGCGCCTGATGAACCTGCGCGGGCTGCTGGAGCTGAAGCCGGCCGACAAGCCGGTACCGCTCGACGAGGTCGAGCCGGTGTCCGAGATCGTCAAGCGCTTCTGCACCGGCGCCATGTCGTTCGGCTCCATTTCGTACGAGGCCCACACCACGCTGGCCATCGCCATGAATCGGCTGGGCGGCCGCTCCAACACCGGCGAGGGCGGCGAGGAGCCGGAGCGATTCCAGAAGCTTCCCAACGGCGATTCGCTGCGTTCGGCCATCAAGCAGGTGGCCTCGGGGCGCTTCGGCGTGACCGCCGAATACCTGGTCAACGCCGACGACATGCAGATCAAGATGGCCCAGGGCGCCAAGCCCGGCGAGGGCGGCCAGCTGCCCGGCCACAAGGTCGACTCGACGATCGCCCACGTCCGCCATTCGACGCCGGGCGTCGGCCTGATCTCGCCGCCGCCGCACCACGACATCTATTCGATCGAGGATCTGAAACAGCTCATCTTCGACCTCAAGAACGTCAACCCCGAGGGCACGGTCAGCGTCAAGCTGGTCTCCGAGGTTGGGGTCGGCACCGTCGCCGCCGGCGTCGCCAAGGCGAAGGCCGACGGCGTGCTGATTTCCGGCCACGAGGGCGGCACCGGCGCCAGCCCGCTGACCTCGATCATGCATGCCGGCAGCCCGTGGGAAGTCGGCTTGGCCGAGACCCAGCAGACGCTGGTGCTCAACAATCTGCGCGGCCGCATCGCCGTGCAGGTGGACGGCGGCTTGCGAAGCGGCCGGGACGTCGCCATCGGCGCCCTGCTCGGCGCCGACCAGTTCGGCTTCGCCACCGGCGCCCTGATCAGCCAGGGCTGCCTGATGATGCGCAAGTGCCATCTGAACACCTGCCCGACCGGCATCGCCACCCAGGACCCGAACCTGCGCAAGCGGTTCATCGGCAAGCCCGAGCACGTGGTCAATTTCCTGGTCTTCATCGCCGAGGAATTCCGCGAGATCATGGCGATGATGGGCTTCCGCACGGTCAACGAGATGATCGGGCGCGTCGATCGCCTGGATACCCGCAAGGCTTCCGACCACTGGAAGGCCCACGGCCTCGACCTGGGACGCCTGCTCCACTATCCCGAGGCTGGCCCCGACGTGGCCCGCTACAAGTGCGAGGACCAGGACCACCAGCTGGGAGGGGCTCTCGACCGGCTGCTGATCGAGAAGGCCATGCCGGCCCTGGAGAAGCGGGAGCCGGTGATCATCGAAACGGCGGTGCGCAACGTCAACCGCACCATCGGCGCCATGCTGTCGGGCGAGGTGGCGAAACGGTACGGCCACAAGGGCCTGCCCGAAGACACCATCGTCATCAAGGCGAAGGGCACGGCCGGCCAGAGCCTGGGCGCCTGGCTGGCGCACGGGATCACCATCGAGCTCGAGGGCGACGCCAACGACTATGTCGGCAAGGGCCTGAGCGGCGGCCGGCTGGTGGTGCGGCCGCCGTCCGACAGCCGGCTCAAGCCGGAGGACAATATCATCATCGGCAATACCGTCCTCTACGGGGCGATTTCCGGTGAATGCTATTTCCGTGGCGTTGCCGGCGAGCGGTTCTGCGTGCGCAACTCGGGCGCCATCGCGGTGGTCGAGGGTGCCGGCGATCACGGCTGCGAATACATGACCGGCGGCGTCGCCGTCGTTCTCGGCAAGACCGGCCGCAACTTCGCCGCCGGCATGAGCGGCGGCGTGGCCTACGTTTTCGACGAGGACGGCACCTTCGAGCGCCGCTGCAACACCGAGATGGTGACGCTCGAATCCATTCCCGAAGACGAGATGCTGCCCGACACCATCAGCCGCGAACACCTGTTCGCCGACATGCTGGGCGACGACGCGCCGCGCCTGAAGTGGATTCTCAAGCGTCATCTGAACTATACCGGCAGCGAGCGTGCCCGCGAGATCCTGGAGAACTGGGAGGATAGCCTGCCCAAGTTCGTCAAGGTTCTGCCCACCGACTACCGGGAGGCGCTCCAGAAGATCCGAATGGGAGGGTTGCGACCGAGAGAGAGGGCGGGCGACAGCCCCCAGGAGAAGTGATCACTCATGGGTAAGCCAACTGGATTTGTCGAGTTTCGACGGCAGGACCATGCCTACGAGCCGGCCAGCGACCGCATCCGCCATTTCGAGGAGTTCATCCTCCCGATGGAGGACAGCGACGCCAGCCGCCAGGGTGCGCGCTGCATGGATTGCGGCATCCCCTTTTGTCACTCGGGATGTCCGGTCAACAACATCATCCCCGAGTGGAACGATCTGGTGTACCGGAACCGTTGGCGCGAGGCGTCCGACGTCCTGCACTCGACCAACAACTTCCCGGAATTCACCGGCCGCGTCTGCCCGGCGCCGTGCGAGCAGGCCTGCACGCTGAACCTGAACAGCGAGCCGGTCACCATCAAGACCATCGAGTGCTCGATCGTCGACAAGGCCTGGAAGGAAGGATGGATTCGGCCGCTGATCCCGACCCACCGTTCCGGCAAGCGGGTGGCCGTGGTCGGTTCCGGCCCGTCCGGCATGGCCTGCGCCCAGCAGCTGGCCCGGGCCGGCCATCGCGTCATCGTCTTCGAGAAGAACGCCAGGGCCGGCGGGCTGCTGCGCTATGGCATTCCCGACTTCAAGATGAACAAGCGGCTGATCGACCGCCGCATGGGCCAGATGCAGGCCGAGGGCGTGCGCTTCCTGCCCGGCGTCCACGTCGGAGTCACCTTTCCGGCCGAGCAGCTGCTCAAGGACTATGACGCGGTAGTGCTGGCCGGCGGTTCCGAAAAGCCGCGCGACCTGCCGGTACCGGGCCGCGAGCTGCGCGGCATCCACTACGCCATGGAGTTCCTGACCCAGCAGAACAAGCGGATCGCCCACGAATACCTGCGCAACCTGGAGCCCATCACCGCCCAGGACAAGCGGGTGATCGTGCTGGGCGGCGGCGATACCGGGTCGGACTGCATCGGCACCTCGGTCCGTCAGGGCGCCCGCTGGGTGACCCAATTCGAGATCCTGCCGCAGCCGCCGGCCCAGGAAAACAAGCTGATGACCTGGCCCAACTGGCCGTTGAAGCTGATGACCTCGTCCTCCCAGGAAGAGGGCTGCCGGCGCGAGTGGACGGTGGCCACCAAGCGCTTCCTGGGCGAGGACGGTCGCGTCACCGGGCTCGAGGCGGTGCGCGTCGAATGGCGCAAGGACGACAGCGGCCGCATGGTCATGGAAGAGGTGCCGGGCAGCACCTTCGTGGTCAAGGCCGACCTCGTGCTGCTGGCCATGGGCTTCGTCCATCCGGTCCACGAGGGGATGCTCAAGGAAATCGGCATCGGCCTCAACGCCCGGGGCAATGTCGACGCCAACACCCAGGACTATCGCACCAGCGTGGACAAGGTGTTCGCCGCCGGCGACATGCGGCGCGGCCAGTCCCTGGTGGTGTGGGCGATCCGCGAGGGGCGCCAGTGCGCCCGCGCCGTCGACGAATACCTGATGGGGACCACCGTTCTTCCCCGCTAGGCCACGCGGTCGCCCCGTCTCGCGCCTTCCCAAGCCAAATGAGGCTTGGGGAGAAACGCGCGGGATGCTATAAATCCGCAACATGTCGGGGCATGAAGACCGTGGATATTCTACATGTTGCGGTGTTGGCCCTCGTCCAGGGGGTTACTGAATTCCTGCCGGTCGGTTCGTCGGCCGATCTGGCGGTGGTATCCCCGCTAGCCGGATGGCTGAACCGGGGGCCGGCCATCGAACTGGCTGTCCATCTGGGCGTGCTGGGCGCCGTGGCGGCCTATCTGTGGCGCGACCTGTGGGCGATGGCGGTGGGGGTTTTCCGCTATTTCACCGGCCGGCGCGGCGGCGCCAGCGGGGTGCGTCTGGCCTTTCAGTTGGCGATCGCCACCCTTCCCCTCATCGCCGCCGGCTTTTTGTTCGAGCGCTATCTGCCGGGCGGCATCGCCAGCGTGCGGGTGGTGGGGTGGTCGATGCTGGGCTTCGGCATCGCCCTTTTCATGGCCGACCATTCCGGCATGACCATCCGCCGGGTCGAACACCTGGCGCTCAGCGACGCCGTGGTCATCGGCATCGCCCAGATGGCGGCTCTGGTGCCCGGGGCCGGCCGCCCGGTCGTCACCATGCTGGCTGCCCGCCTGCTGGGGTTCGAGCGGATCGACGCCGCGCGTTTCTCGATGCTGCTGTCCATTCCGGCCCTGCTCGGCCTCGTCGTCGTCAAGGGGATCGGCCTGGTGTCGTTGCCGGACGGCCAGATCTCCGGCGCCGCCGTCATGGCCGCCCTTCTCAGCTTCGTGGCGGCGCTGATCGCCATTGCTGTGCTGATGGCCTGGCTTCGGCGCTCCACCTTCGCGCCCTTTGTCATCTACCGCGTGGCGGTGGGCATCGCCCTGCTCGCTCTCGGCTACGGCTGGGGCCTCTGACGTCTCTTTTCAGTATCCGCGCGTGACGTCCACCAGGTGGCGCGGCATCCCTCCTGACAGCAGCCGCCTGACGTCGACGGCGATTTCAGCCGCCGCCGTGCGCGGCGTCGTATGGCTGGCGACGTGGGGCGTGACGATGACCTTGGGGTGGTGCCAGAACGGATGGTCCGCTTTCAAGGGCTCGTGGCGGAAGGCGTCGAGCAGGGCCATCGAGAGGTGGCCCGAATCGAGGGCCGCCAGCAGGTCGGCCTCGATGATGTGGCCGCCCCGGGCCAGGCTGATCAGGAAGGCCCCCCGCGGCAACGCCGCCAGGGTCTCGGCGTTGACGATGCCCCGCGTTTCGGGGGTCAGCGGCAACAGCACGACCAGGATCTCGGTGCGCTTCAGGAAATCCGAAAGCCGCCCGGCGCCGGCGAAGGTCTCGACGCCGGCCAGCGATTTCGCAAGCGCGTCCCAGCCGGCGACCGCGAAGCCCAGGGAGGCGAGCTTAAGCGCGGCGTCGCTGCCCAGCACGCCAAGTCCCATGATGCCGACCCGTCTTTCCGCCGCCTCGGGATAGGCCACCGGATGCCACTCGGCCCGTCCCTGCAGGGCGGCGTAGCGGTGCAGCCCGCGGTGGAAGTGCAGCACCCAGTGGATGGCGAAGTGGGTCATGTCGACGCCGAGCAGCGGGTCGACCATGCGGGCCAGCGGGATGTGGCGGGGAAAGGTGGGATCGCCGAGCAGGGAATCGACGCCGGCCCACAACGACAGCACGGCCTTGAGGTTGGGCAGCCCGGCCAGCACGCCCGGCGCCGGGACCGCGATGACGGCAATCTCGATGTCGGCCGGATCGCCGACGGCGTCGGGCCACACCCGGATGTCCTGGTCGGGCAGATGGCCCTTCAGCAGCGGCAGGTAGTCCTCGGCGTCGCCGGCGTGCGTGCTCATGAACAGAATGGCCATGCGGCGTTTCTCCCCGTCTTGCGATGATGGCGTCGGGGGCGACTTTAGGTGGCGACGACGCCGCTGTCATCGGCCTTGAGGTCGAAGGCGGCGGCCATCAGGGCGCGCGTGTAGGGCTGCTTGGGATCGGCGAACACGGCGTCGGCCCGTCCCGACTCGACCACTTGGCCGCGGCGCATGACGATGACGTCGTGGGCCAGCGCGCGCACCACCTTGAGGTCGTGGCTGATGAACACGTAGGCGATGCCGTGGCGCCGCTGAAGGTCGCGCAGCAGGTCGACGATCTGCGCCTGCACCGACATGTCGAGCGCGCTGGTCGGTTCGTCGAGCACGATGAACTCGGGGCGCAGGGCCAGCGCGCGGGCGATCGAGATGCGCTGGCGCTGGCCGCCCGAGAACTCGTGGGGATAGCGGTCCTGCATGTCGGCCTTGAGCCCCACCTCTTCGAGCGCCCCGCCGATCAGGGCGCGGCGCTCGTCCCGCGAACCGCCGAGGCCGTGAACCAGCAGCCCCTCCTCGATGATCTGGCCGATCGAAAGGCGTGGGCTCAGGCTGCCGTAAGGGTCCTGGAAAACCATCTGCATGTGCCGGCGCAGCGGCCGCAGCGCCTTCCATGAACGGCCCTGCAGGTTCTCGCCCTTGAAGACGATGGCGCCCTCGCTCCTTTCCAGGCGCAGAAGGGCCCGGCCCAGCGTGCTTTTGCCCGAGCCGCTTTCGCCGACCACGCCCAGTGTCTGGCCGGCCCTGACCGACAGAGTGATCCCGTCCACCGCCTTGACGTGATCGACGGTGCGGCGCAGCAGGCCTTTGCGGATGGGGAACCACACCTTGGCATCGTCGGCCCGCATGATTTCGGCCGCCGCGCCGTCGGCCGGCTGCGGCCGCCCGGAAGGCTCGGCGGCGAGAAGGCGCTGCGTATAGGGATGGGCCGGGCGCGAGAAGATGTCCTCGGCCTTGCCCTGCTCGACGATCTCGCCGTCGTTCATCACGCACACCCGCTCGGCCATGTGGCGCACGATGCCCAGATCGTGGGTGATCAGCAGCAGCGCCATGCCGAGCTTGGCCTGCAATTCCCGGAGAAGCTTGAGGATCTGGGCCTGCACGGTGACGTCGAGCGCGGTGGTCGGTTCGTCGGCGATCAAAAGGTCGGGCTCGTTGGCCAGCGCCATGGCGATCATGACGCGCTGCTGCTGGCCGCCCGAGAACTCGTGAGGCAGGGCGTCGAGGCGGGCGATTCCCTCCTCCAGGCCGACCAGGCGGAGCAGCTCCTCGACCCGCTCGTGGGCCTGGCGCCGGCTCATCATCTTGTGGACGAACAGCACCTCGCTGATCTGCCGCTCGATGCTGTGCAGCGGGTTGAGCGAGGACAGCGGCTCCTGGAAGATCATGGCGATGCGGTTGCCGCGCAGCGCCCGCAGGCGGGCCCGGCCGGCCCCCAGCAGCTCCTCGCCGGCGAAGACGACGCTGCCCGCCGGGTGGTGGGCCTGCGGATAGGGCAGCAACTGAAGGACCGACAGCGCCGTCACCGACTTGCCCGAGCCGCTCTCGCCGACCAGGGCGACGCTTTCGCCCTTGTTCACGGAAAACGAGATGCCGCGCACGGCCTTGACCTCGCGCTCGCCGCGGCCGAACGAGGTGTGGAGGTCGGTGACGTCGAGCAGCGGGCTCATGAGGCGGCCTTTGCGCTATCGGGGGTGGCCGGGCGGCCGCTGGCGTCCTCCTTGGCGGGCGGGGCGGCGAAAACCTTGCGGGGATCGAAGGCGTCGCGCACGGCCTCGCCGATGAAGATCAGGAGGCTCAGCATGACGGCGATCGAGAAGAAGCCGGTTAACCCCAGCCACGGGGCCTGCAGGTTGGCCTTGCCTTGGGCCAGCAGTTCGCCCAGCGAGGCCGAGCCGGCCGGCAGGCCGAAGCCGATGAAGTCGAGCGCCGTCAGCGTGGTGACCGAGCCCGCCAGGATGAAAGGCAGGAAGGTCATGGTCGCCACCATGGCGTTGGGCAGGATGTGCTTGAACATGATCTTGAGGTTGGAAACGCCCAAGGCGCGGGCGGCGCGTACGTAGTCGAGATTGCGGGCGCGCAGAAATTCGGCCCGCACCACGTCGACCAGCGCCATCCAGGAAAACAACAGCATGATACCCAAAAGCCACCAGAAATTGGGCTCCACCACGCTGGCCAGGATGATCAGCAGGTAAAGCGTCGGCAGCCCGGACCAGATCTCGATGAAGCGCTGGAACAGCAGATCGGTCCAGCCGCCGAAGTAACCCTGCGCGGCGCCGGCCGCCACGCCGATTACCGTGGAACCGAGAGACAGCACCAGGCCGAACAGCACCGAGATGCGAAAGCCGTATATCAGGCGGGCGACGACGTCGCGGGCCTGATCATCGGTCCCCAGCCAGTGCTCGGCGCTGGGCGGCGAGGGCGCGGGCATCGGCAGGTCCCAGGCGACGGTCTGGTGATCGTACTTGATCAGGGGCCAGATCATCCAACCCTTGGCGTCGATGAGGCCGCGCACGTAAGGATCCTTGTAGTCGGTTGCCGTTTCGAAGTCGCCTCCGAACGTGGTTTCGGGGTAGGCCTTGAAGATCGGCGTGTACACGGAGCCGTCGAAGTAGACCAGAAACGGCTTGTCGTTGGCGACGAATTCGGCGCACAGGCTGACCACGAAAATGGCCAGGAAGATCCACAGCGACCAGAAGCCGCGGCGGTTGGCGCGGAAATTGTGCAGTCGTCGCCGGGTGATCGGGGAAAGGCGCGACCGGGATACGGCGGCGGCGTTCATGGCGCTAGGCTCCGCGCCGTTCAAAGTCGATGCGGGGATCGACAATGGTATAGGTGATGTCGCCGATCAGTTTCATCAGCAGGCCGAGGAGCGAGAAGAAGAAAAGCGTGCCGAACATGATCGGGTAGTCGCGATTGAGCGCCGCCTCGAAACCGAGCAGGCCGAGCCCGTCGAGCGAGAAGACCACCTCGATGAGCAGCGACGAGGTGAAGAGGATCGAGAGGAACGCTCCCGGAAACCCGGCGATGACGATCAGCATGGCGTTTCTGAAGACGTGGCCGTAAAGCACCCGGCGTTCGGCCAGGCCCTTCGAGCGGGCGGTCGTCACGTACTGCTGGTTGATCTGATCGAGAAAAGAGTTCTTGGTCAGCATCGTCAGCGTGGCGAAGCCGCCGATCGACATGGCGATGACGGGCAGCGTGATGTGCCAGAAATAGTCGGCGATGCGGGCCGGCCAGCTCAGGCTCTCCCAGTTGTCCGAGGTCAGTCCGCGCAGCGGGAACCAGTCGAGATAGGTGCCGCCGGCGAAGACGACAATCAGCAACACCGCGAACAGAAACGACGGTACCGCGTAACCGACGATGATGGCGGCGCTGGTCCAGACGTCGAACGGGGTGCCGTCGCGCCGGGCTTTCGCAATGCCGAGAGGAATCGAAATCAGGTAGGTGAGCAGCGTCGTCCATACCCCGAGCGAGATCGATACCGGCATCTTTTCCAGCACCACGTCGATCACCGGGCGACCGCGGAAATAGCTCTCGCCAAAATCGAATGCCACATAGCTCTTCATCATCAGCCAAAAACGCTCGCCGGCCGGTTTGTCGAGGCCGTATTGACGTTCCAGGGACTTGATGAATTCCGGGTCGAGGCCTTGGGCACCGCGATACCGGCTCTGTTCGTCCCCGCCGGCGCGCGACGGCGCGCCGGGCGCCAGGTCGCTGCTGGCGCGGCTGATCCGGCTGGTCGCCGCTCCGCCCTGCCCGGTCAACTGCGCGATCACCTGTTCGACGGGTCCGCCGGGTACCACCTGCACGATGGCGAAGTTGACGACCATGATGCCGAACAGGGTCGGAACGATCAGCAGCAGACGGCGCAGGATATAGGCCAGCATCGGGGCTTACTCCTCCGTTTGTTCCTGGCGGCGCCGTTCTGCCAGCGCCCTGTCCTTTTCGGGATCGATCCACCAGTAGTACGGGCTGGGCCCGTTCAAAGGCGTGACGGCGGGGCGGCCGAACTTGTCCCAGAAAAGAAATCGGTCGTACGGCGCGATGAGTTGGGGAATGACGTAGTGCCCCCACAGCAGGACGCGATCGAGCGCCCGCGTCCTCTGGATCAGGCTCTCGCGGGTTGGCGCCGCGATCACCAGGTCGATCAGTTCGTCGATCACCGGGTCCTTGATGCCGGCGATATTGCGGCTGCCTGGCCGCTCGGCCGCCTCCGATCCCCAGTACTCGCGCTGCTCGTTGCCCGGCGACAGCGACTGGGCATTGTTCATGATCATCATGTCGAAATCCGTGGCTCGGAACCGATTGATGTACTGCGCCGCGTCGACCAAGCGCAGCCGGACATCGATGCCCAGGCGCTTCAGGTTGCGCACGAACGGCAGCAGCACGCGCTCCTGCGCCTGGTCGCCGTAGAGGAACTCGAAGCCGAAGGGCTCGCCGGTTTCGGCATTGACCAGCCGGAGATCACGTACCACCCAGCCGGCCTCGGCCAGTTTTGCGAAGGCGATCTTCAGGTTCTCGCGTGGCCAGCCGCTGCCGTCGGTTTTCGGCACCGTGTAGACCTCTGTGAAGACCTCGTCGGGCACGCGACCGCGATAGCGTTCCAGGATCTCCAGTTCCTCGCCTTGTGGCAGACCCGAGGCCGCCAGTTCGGTCGGCGCGAAATAGCTCGCCGGCTGCTCGTACTGGCCATAGTAGATGTTCTTGTTCGTCCACTGGAAGTCGAAGGCGTAGGCCAGCGCCTGGCGCACCCGGCGATCGCCGAAGATCGGCCGGCGGGTGTTCATGTAGAACGCCTGCATGCCGCCGCTGCTCTTGTCGAGGAACCTCTCCTTCTTGAGAAACCCGTCGCGCACCGCGGCGACATCGTAGGCTATGGCCCACTCCTTGGCCGAATTCTCGGAGAAAAAGTCGATTCGCCCGGCCTTCAGGGCTTCCCGGGTGACCGTGCGGTCGCGAAAATAGACGAATCGGATGCGGTCATAGTTGTACTGGCCGCGCATGACCGGCAGGTCTTTCCCCCAGTAGTCCTTGACCCGCTCGACCTCGACGAAGCGGCCGGTTTCGAAGCGGGAAACCTTGTAGGGGCCGCTGCCCAGCGGCGGCTCCAGGGTTGCCGCGCCGAAGTCGCGATCCTTCCAGTAGTGCTTCGGCAGCACCGGCATCTCGCCCAGGATCAGCGGCAGTTCGCGGTTGTCGCCGGGCGCGAACGTGAACTTGACGGTCCGCTCGTCGAGCACGGCGACATTGGACACGCTCTGGTAATAGAACCGGTACAGCGGAGCGCCCTTCTCGACCAAAGTACGGAAGGAAAATTCGACGTCCTCGGCGGTGATCGGTCGGCCGTCATGCCAGCGCGCCTCCGGGCGCAGGTGAAAGACGATCCAGGAGCGATCCTCCGGCACTTCGAAGGATTCGGCGAGCAGGCCGTACTTGGTGAACGGCTCGTCGGCGCTTGCCACCATCAGGGTATCGAAGGCCAATCCGACGGCACTGGCCGGCGTGCCTCTGGCGTTGAAGGGATTGAAGGTATCGAACGTGCCCGATACGCCGTCCAGGCGCACGGTGCCGCCCTTGGGGGCGTCGGGATTGACGTAGTCGAAATGGGTGAAGTTGGGGCTGTACTTGGGTTCCCCATGCATGGCGATGCCGTGCCTTTTGATCGGTTCTGCGGCGCCGGCCGCGAGGGGGGCGGCGACGAGGAGGGCGACGAGGGCGGCGATCAGGCGCATCCCGTCAACCGGCAAGCAGCCGCCCGGCGGCGGCATGCAGCGCCGCATCGCCGGCGGCCAGCACCCGGCCGTCCGATTCAAGCGACAGCGGCGCGCCCCGCCAATCGGTGACGACGCCGCCGGCCCCCTCGATCACCGGCACCAGCGCCATGTAGTCGTAGGGCTGCATGTTGGCCTCGGCCACCAGGTCGAGACTGCCCGAGGCCAGCAGCCCGTAGGAATGGCAATCCCCGCCATAGACGGCGTGGCGCACGCCTTTTCTCAGGCGGGCGAAGGCCTCGGCGTCGGCGCCGGTGAACATTTCGGGCGTCGTCGTCGCCAGCCACGCGGCGGCCGGCGCGACGCCGGCGCGGGCCTTGATCGGCTTGCCGTTCAGCGTGCTCGGCCGGCCGGTCATGCCCACCCAGCGCTCGTTCAGGGCCGGGCAGTTGATGATGCCCACCAGCGGCCGGCCCAAATGCAGCAGCGCGATCAGGTTGCCGAACAGCGGCTTGCCGATGACGAAGGACTTGGTGCCGTCGATGGGGTCGAGCACCCACACGTACTCGGCGTCCAGGCGGGCCCGCCCGTGTTCCTCGCCGAAGATGCCGTGGTCGGGGCATTCGGCTTCGAGGATGGCGCGCATGGCCATTTCGGCCTCGCGGTCGGCGACGGTGACCGGCGAGGCGTCGGCCTTGGCGTCGATGGCCAGCGCCCCCCGGAAGTACCGCATGGCAACCGCGCCGGCCGCGTCGGCCAGCCGGCCGGCCAGCGCCAAAAGGTCGTCCTGCGGGCGGGGGGCTGCGGTCATGGAAGGGGCGCGGGCGAATCGGCCAGCGTACGCAGATAGGCGATGAGGGCGGCGCGCTCCTCGGCCTTCTTGAAGCCGGCGAAGGTCATCTTGGTACCCGGCGCGAAGGCCTTGGGACTGGCGATGAAATGGTTGAGGTCGTCGTAGCTCCACTCACCGCCCTTCTCTTTGAGCGCGTTCGAATAGCTGAACGCCTCGGAATGGGCCTTGGGGCCGCCGACCACGTTCCACAGATTGGGGCCGACCTTGTTGGCGCCGCCCTTTTCGCCGGTGTGGCAGGCCGTGCATTTCTTGAACAGCGTTTCGCCCTGATCGACGGGGGCGGAGGCCAGCAGGGGTTTGATGTCCTCGATGGGGGCGTCCTTCGCCTGGGCGGCCCCGGACGGCGCGGCGGCGGTTGGCGTCCCGCTGGATGGCGGGGGTTCTCTCACCGGGACGACCATGTTGCCGATCATGTTGCTGCCCCACACCAGCCACACGGTGACCAGCACGGCGGCGCCAAATTTCTGAAGAAACGTGAATCCCATCAAACAACCCTTGTTTGTTGGCTCGGCACCCGACGCGCGGGAAACTTAGCCTCAATAACCGCACACATGCAACCGCCCCCGCGGAAAAGGTGTTCCCGGGGCGGTCTGCGGCGGTATATGGTGCGGCGGCGGCAGGACTGCCATCGAATTGCGGCGAAATCACCCTTGCGGATGGTGTTTCCATGACTTCACCGGCCAATCCCATCGTCGTCATCCCGGCCCGCATGCAATCGACACGCCTACCGGGTAAGCCACTGGCCGACATCCACGGCGAACCGATGATCGTTCACGTCTGGCGGCGCGGCGTCGAGGCCGACGTCGGCCCCGTCATCGTCGCCTGCGCCGAGCCCGAAATCGCCGACGCCATCAAGGCGGCCGGCGGCGCCGCCGTGCTGACCCGGCCCGATCATCGGTCGGGCTCGGATCGGGTGTTCGAGGCCTTGCAGAAGGCCGATCCCGACGGCCGCTTCGACGCCATCGTCAACGTCCAGGGCGACCTGCCCACCATCGAGGCCAGCGCGGTGTGCGCCTCGTTGCGGCCGCTCGACGATCCAGCCGTCGACATCGCCACGCTGGCCGCCGTCATCGCCGAGCCGGGCGACCGCACCAATCCCAACGTGGTCAAGGCGGTGATCGGCCTCGCTCCCGGCCAGACGGTCGGGCGCGCCCACTATTTCAGCCGCGCCACCGTGCCGGCCGGCGACGGGCCGCTCTATCACCACATCGGGCTTTACGCCTACCGGCGCGAGGCGTTGGAGCGCTTCGTCAAGTTGCCGCAGGGAATTCTCGAGGCCCGCGAGCGGCTGGAACAGCTCCGCGCGCTCGAGCACGGCATGCGCATCGACGTGGCCCTCGTTGACACGGTGCCGCTCGGTGTCGATACTCCGGCCGACCTCGAGCGCGCCCGCGGCATGCTGGCCCCGGGCCGCCGTCCTTCTCGTTTCTGAATGGACCCCACATGAAAAACGACTCGCAGAAGATCATCGCCTTCCAGGGCATGCCCGGCGCTTATTCCGACCTCGCCTGCCGGACCACGCGACCCGAAATGGACACCCTGCCCTGCCGGTCGTTCGAGGACACCTTCGCGGCGTTGCGCGACGGCCATGCGGCGCTGGCGATGATCCCCATCGAGAACTCCATCGCCGGGCGGGTGGCCGACATCCACCACCTGATGCCCAATTCCGGCCTGCACATCATCGGCGAGCATTTCCAGCCCATCGACCATCACCTGCTGGCCATCGAGGGCGCGCACCTTTCCGACATCACCCACGTGCACAGCCACATCCACGCGCTGAATCAGTGCCGCAAGTTCATCGCCGAGCAGGGCATCGAGCCGGTGGTCAGCGTCGATACCGCCGGCGCCGCCCAGCAGATCGCCAAGCGGGGCGACAAGACGCAGGCGGTGATCGCCTCGGAACTGGCCGGCGAGATCAACGGCCTGGTGTCGCTCAAGGCCGGCATCGAGGACGACGACCACAACACCACCCGCTTCCTCATCATGTCGCGCGACGCCATCGTGCCGCACCCCAAGGCCGGGCCGTGCCTGACCAGCTTCATCTTCCGGGTGCGCAACGTGCCGGCGGCGCTGTTCAAGGCGATGGGCGGCTTTGCCACCAACGGCGTCAACATGACCAAGCTGGAAAGCTACATGGCCGGCCACCAGTTCGTGGCCGCCCAGTTCTATGCCGACATCGAAGGCCATCCCGAGCACCGCAACGTGCGCCTCGCCATGGAGGAACTGGCTTTCTTCACCCGCGAGGTGAAGATCCTCGGCACCTATCCGGCTCATCCCTACCGGCTGCAGAACACCAACGACACCCGCGACTGAGGCCGTTCGAATCCGATCCGGGATCGACCCGCGCATCCTCGTGTTTCTTGAAGTCGTGGGCCGGCCTTCGTCCGCCCGCTGTCTGGGGTGGCCAGACCGTTAATCGCAGGCCTCATTTTGCTCCGGACCGCCGCACGGCAACTTTGTTTTGGACCGATGCGTTCTGTACGCATCGGTCCAAGGCTCACCGCCGCGGGACATCAGTCGCCAAAGGCAGCTTCGGCGACAGTCTCCGGATTTCGGCGTCCCCCGAGTCTGCGGACGGAGACGAGGCCCAGAACAGGCGCCACAAGGAAAATGCCGAACAGCGATAGGGCGGCGCTTGAGGCACCTTCCGCGCCACCCGGCTCGCTGAGCCCGCCGAGATTGGCCACCATGCCCGCGGCCGCGGCACTGAATGCGGTCGCATAGAGCTGAACGGTGGTGATCGAGCCTGCTGCCAGTCCCTGCTCCGACACCGGCGTCTCCTTGAAGACGTTCGTCACAAGGTGCGGCCAGGCGACACCGATACCCAGTCCGACCAGAAGCAGGCCGGCGCATATAGGGATCAGTTGCAATCTGACGCTGCCCGGCACCGGAACAAAGAAAAGCAGGACCGCGAGACCGGCCAGGACAATGACGGGACCGGTACGGATTGCGCGGGTTCCCGCCTCGCCGGCCCGACCCGCGCTCAGCATGGAGCCGAGCGTCCAGCCCATCGCCATCAGCGCGGCAAGATAACCGGCGATCAAAGGCGACTGACCGTGCAGGACCTGGAGGAAATAAGGGACGAAAATGTCGGTCTGCATCCCCGTTACCAGGAGGGCGATCGTTGCGTAGAGCGCAACAAGTCGTCCGTCGGTATCGAGCGCTCCCTTCGGCAAAAGACGGGCACGCGCGCCTCGTTCCGCGCGTACAAGCAGCACCGCCATCAGTCCAGCAACCGCCAATCCTGTTGCATTCCACAAGGGATTGGCGCTGACGCTCCCCGCGGAGACCGCAACCACGGAGGCAGTCAGAAGGACGAGTTGCGGCAGCGGCAGCGGCGAGGGCTCGGCCTCGTCGCGGCTTCCCCTTGGAAGTACCGAGATGGCGATCGTCCCGAAGATCACCGAGAGCGGAACCAGAGACCAGAACGCCGCCCGCCATATGCTCAGTTCCGCAAACACACCGCCAACGGCGGGCCCCATCAATGTCGAAATGCCCCACATCGCCGAGATCAGGCCGATGGCACGCGACCACAGCGCCTCGGGATAGACGAGGCGGATGACAGCGTAAGCCAAGGCCAACAGAAATCCGCCGCCGAGACCTTGCACGAAGCGCCCGGTAAGGAGCACGGGAAAAGCTGGCGCGACTGCACAGATCAGCGCTCCCGCCATAAACAAGGCGGTGGCGGATGCGTAGGCGCGTCCCGGACCCACGCGCTCAAGCAGGCGCGATGACAGCGCCGAACCGAGGATCGAGGCAACCACGAACAATGTTGTGCTCCAAGCGTAGTATTCGAGCCCGCCGATGTCTCTGACGACGGATGGCAGTATCGTCGTCACAATGTAGATGTTGACGGCGTGCAGCGTGACGCCGCCCGCCAGAATGACGGAGTAGGCAGCATTCCTGCCGCTGAGGAGTGCTTTCCACCCCGAGCGAACCTCGCCAGTTTCATGTTCAACCGTGCTCATGGGAAACCTCAAGCAGCGATGCTGCAGTTTGAGTGGTTGGGAATTGAAGGAAGTTTGCTTCTTCGTCGAGGAATCGGCGGGTGGCAATCCACCCGCGGATCCTTGTCGATCAGCTATGCGGCGGCGCCCTTGATCCACTGTGGCGTTGCCGTGTGGAACTCAGACGGCGTGGCAAGCAGAGCGGCCGTTTCCCGTTCGTAGTCGGCGAACCAGGGCTGCTTTACGAAGTCCTGACCGCTGTCCTGATCGGCGGCCAGCTGAAAAACGGCGATCGCATCAGGATCGTTGTCGTCATAGCAGTAGCAGTAGGTGATCTGGCCGTTGCTGCCAGCGACGTAGTCGCGCGCATATTTCTCCCAGACGCGCCTGACCTCGTCGCGCTTGCCGGGCTTTGCGTGATGCCTGATGAAAAGTGCGCCTTTGCTCATTGATATTCTCCTCGAACTGCGCGGCCGACGACCGCTGTTGGCGGGCTCGGGGCCCATACCTCTGTGACGTTTGAGAGGGGGCTTTTGTGACGCGTGAAAAAGAAATCGCTGACGGCACATCGTGGCGACTGGCGGAGATGCGGCTTTGGAAGAAAGCCGGCATGACCATCTGCCCGCGCCGGGGCAGGCTTGGCTTGCGATTGACGCGCGGCCCTATCGACCAGCGAGTCAGTGAATTGAGACGCCGCCCAAGCCGGTGAGCTTGTCGGGATTGCGCACGATGAAGATTTCTGTGACCCGGTCCGAACGGTCGAAGGCAAACGAGACCGTTGCAACGACCTCGCCTCCTTGCTTCAGTACCAGCCCCCGGCCTCCATTGAGCTCGGCGAAGCTCCATTCGTATGTTGCCCACCACTCGCTCAGGCGCTTCGTCAGGAACGCCAGCACGGCTTCGCCTTCCAGGATGTCAGGCACTGCCGCGGCCTTGCCGCCGCCGTCGGCGGTCAGGCGCACATCGCTTGCGAGCATCGCGGCAAGGCTGCCAGGCCGCCCCGTGCGGATGGCGTCCTCGAAGGCCGCCAGCAATTCCCCCTGTCTTTCCCGCGTCGGCTGGTATCTGACCTGGTCGTTACCGATACGCGTTTTGGCGCGCGACACGAGCTTGCGGCACGCCGGCTCGCTCATATCCAGCGATCCCGCGACGTCGGCATACGACATTTCGAATATCTCGTAGAGCAGATAGGCTGCCCTTTCCTTCGGCGTCAACCGCTCGAGCATCAGCAGAAAGGCCGTCGAGAGAGAGGATGAAAGCTCCATTTGCGCCGCCGCCTCGCTGTCGATGAAAGTGTGGACCGGCTCGGGCAGCCAGTTGCCGACATAGTCCACACGGCTGCGGTAGGCAGCACGAAGCATGTCGATGGCACGACGTGTGCAGGCGGTGGTCAACCAGGCACCCGGCGATCCGACGGCCGCGATGTCGGTTTCCTGCCAGCGAAGGAACGTGTCCTGAACCGCATCTTCGGCTTCGGCGCGCGAACCGAGGATCCGGTAGGCGACGCCGAGCAGCCGTGATCGCGCGTGCTCGAATATCTCGATATGTGTCGCCGTTGGGTTTTCGGGCACGCCTATCGGCTTGGGCGGCCCGGACGGTCGCTTAGTGTTGCGCGTCATCGACGACATTCATCGCATATTGCGTTTCACCCATGCCATATATGACGATCCAACAGAACGGTTTGTGACACCGTCCGCGACTATTTCAACGCCCGGGCATGACTAGCGAACGGAACAAAGGTCACTGGCGGGCGTCACCGGGCACCCCCGCACGGCTTTGCGCTCCAGGCCCGGTTGACAATGGGCGCCCCCGACATCGCCCTTGCCCTTTGTGCCCGCACCACCGATAACCTCGCCATGGACGATCCGACACCCTTTCCCACCGTCGCGGTCATCGGCGGCGGGCCGGCGGGACTGATCGCGGCGGAACGGCTGAGCCGGGCCGGCTTGCCGGTCACGCTTTACGATCGCATGCCGACCCCGGGCCGCAAGTTCCTGATGGCCGGGCGGGGAGGCCTCAACCTCACCCATTCAGAGCCGCTCGAGACGTTTCTCGGCCGCTACGGAACCGCACGGGCGTTCCTCGCCCCGGCCATCGAAGCCTTCCCGCCGGCCGCCCTAAGGGACTGGGCCGCCGGATTGGGCCAGCCCACCTTCGTCGGCTCCAGTGGACGCGTCTTCCCGGCGGCCATGAAATCCACTCCCCTGCTGCGCGCCTGGCTGGCCAGGCTGCAATCGCAGGGGGTGCAATTTTGCCTGCATTGGGATTGGCTGGGGTGGGACGAGGCGGGCCGTCTGCGGTTCCGCCGCCGCGATGGGGCCGAGGAGACGGCCGGCCCGGCGGCGACCGTTCTCGCGCTCGGCGGCGCCAGCTGGCCGCGCCTGGGTTCCAACGGCGCCTGGGTCGAGATCCTCTCCGCGCGCGGCATCGCCGTCGCCCCCCTGCGCCCCGCCAACTGCGGTTTCGAAGTCGGCTGGAGCGAGGTCTTCAAACAGAGGTTCCAGGGCCAGCCCTTGAAGAACGTGGCGCTCTCGTTTAACGGCCGGACGGTGCGGGGCGAGGCCATGGTGACGGCCTATGGCCTCGAAGGCGGCGCCGTCTATGCCCTGGCTTCCGGTCTGCGCGACGCCATCGCCACCCACGGCCGTGCAGTGCTGCACATCAACCTCTGTCCCGACCGCACGGCGGCCGACCTGCGGGCCCGGCTCGGCAGGCCGCGCGGCAAGCATTCCATGAGCGACTTCCTGCGCCGGGCCTTGGGCCTGCCGCCGATTGCCATCAACCTGATGCGCGAGGCGGTGGGGACTTCATTGCCCGAGAGCCCCGATGCGCTGGCGGACCTTGCCCGCGCCGTGCCGATCAAGCTCAAGGCGCCAGCCCCGCTGGAGCGCGCCATTTCCACCGCCGGCGGCATCGCGCTCACCGAACTGGACGGCAATTTCATGCTGAGGCGCCTGCCCGGCGTGTTCGCGGCCGGCGAAATGCTGGACTGGGAAGCCCCGACCGGAGGCTACCTGCTGCAAGGCACCTTCGCCTCGGGAGCGGCCGCGGCGCGCGGCGTCGGGGCTTGGCTGCGCCCACAATAGGCCCTCGCCCGCACCGCCTCCGGTGAGCGCCTCACTTTTTCATTTGACTGCATACCAACTAGTCGGTATGGTTAGTTGATGAGGAGAACGATATGACCAACCACGCAGCAAAACCGGACGCCCGATCGAAGCTGCTCGATGCCGCGCTGGTGGTGATCCGCACCAAAGGCTATTCCGCCACCACGGTCGACGAGCTCTGCGCGACCGCCGGAGTCACCAAGGGCGCCTTCTTCCATCACTTCAAGAGCAAGGATGCGCTCGGCGTCGCCGCCGCGGAGCATTGGTCGGAAATCACCGGCGCTCTGTTCGCCAAAGCGCCATATCACAATCATGCCGATCCGCTCGATCGTGTCCTCGGCTATGTCGCGTTTCGCAAGGCGCTGCTGCAAGGCGGCGTGCCCGAGTTCACCTGTCTCGTCGGCACCATGGTGCAGGAAACCTATGAAACCAGTCCGGCCATCCGCGATGCCTGCGAGCGCAGCATCAGCGGCCATGCCGCGACGCTGGAAGCCGACATCGAAGCGGCGATGCGGGATCGGCGCCTGTCGCCCCCCTGGACCGCCAAGTCGCTGGCGCTCCACACCCAGGCCGTTCTCCAGGGGGCGTTCATTCTCGCCAAGGCCAAGGGCGGCGCGGAGATTGCCGCCGACAGCATCGATCATCTCACCCGGTATCTGGAGCTGCTTTTCAGTTCGGAGACCATCGACCCCCAAACCTGACATCAGACCAAGAGGAGAAAGACCATGCCCAATACGATCCGACTCCACCGGGTCATCGCCGCCAAGCCGGAGAAGGTCTATCGCGCGTTTGTGGAAAGTGATGCCGTGGCGAGCTGGCTGCCGCCTTACGGGTACCTCTGCACGGTCCATGAACTGGATGCGAAAGTGGGCGGCAGACACAGAATGTCCTTCCGCAACTTCACGACGGGCAACGGCCACTCGTTTGGCGGCACCTATCTCGAACTCGTGCCGGGAGAGCGCCTTGTCTACACCGACGCGTTCGACGACCCGAATCTGCCGGACGAGATGCGGGTTACCGTGACGCTGAAGGCCGTTTCGGTGGGCACCGAAATCCATATCGAACAGGAAGGCGTGCCCGACGTAATCCCGCCCGATGCCTGTTACCTTGGATGGCAGGATTCGCTTCGCAAGCTCGCCAAGCTCGTGGAGCCCGAAATCAACGAATAGCCGGAACCCCCGCGCCGCCAGTGGAGGAGCCTTCCCATGACCCCCACCATCACCGCCTTTGAACGCTCGCCCGATGGCGGCCAGGGTCTGGCGCGCGACATGCGCGTCCGCTGGGCGTTCGAGGAAGTGGGCCAGCCCTACGAGGTTCGTCTTCTTTCGTTCAAGGCGATGAAGGAACCGGCGCATCTGGCGCTTCATCCCTTCGGGCAGATTCCGACCTACGAAGAGGGCGATCTCGCCCTCTTCGAGTCGGGGGCGATCGTGTTCCATATCGCGGAGCGCCATGCCGGCCTGCTGCCGGACGACGCCGATGCGCGGGCCAGCGCCATCGCTTGGATGTTCGCCGCGCTGACCACGATGGAGCCGCCGATCGTCGAGCGCGAAATGGCTCTGATCCTGGAGCGCGACGAGGCCTGGCACGAACGGCGCCTGCGTCGCCTCGAGGAAAGCGTCCGCAAGCGGCTGGGCGAACTTTCCGGCCGCCTTGGCGACGCCGACTGGCTCGACGGCGGGTTCAGCGCCGGCGACCTTCTGATGGTGTCGGTGCTGCTCCGGCTGAAGGGATCGGGCCTGCTGGAGGAGGTTCCGAACCTTTCGGCCCTACGTCGCCCGCGGCGAAGCCCGCCCCGCCTACACGCGCGCCTTCGCCGCCCAACGGGCGGTCTTCACCGCCGCATCGGCCGGCTGACGAAGGCCCACTCGGGGCCGGGAGAGGAACGGCAGCTCGGCGTGGCAGGTGGCGGGAAGCAGACGCTCCGGGCGTTGGCGACCGGTCCCGGTCCCAATTCAAGCGAGAATGCTGCCACGGGGCGGGCTCAAGGAACTCGGACTGAACAGGCCGACTAAATGCAAATAGACATCGCCATCACCCGGATAGCAGGCCCATCGATGTAAAATTGGCATACTTTTTCGACTGCCGATTTTGCAGTGCGCATCTGAGCGCGATAGTTCACTCCGTCCTCTCCATCACCAACCAGCTTTTCTATTATGTTAAGAATGGATGATATGATGGTTCGCTGAACGATGCTGATGCGATCTCCAGTTCCTACGTGCCGATACACCCTGCCAATCACCCTAAAACGGCCATCAGTAAGCTTCGCTTTGACCGAAAGCGCATCTAGATCGCTTAAATCAACATCAACAACACCGATTTGTCGTGCGGTGTCTGGGTCAATCATCACCATTTCTAGTTGACCAGACCTCAAATAGTCACCTTCTAACTCCGACAAAACATTAGATACCAACTTTTCGTATTTTGGTATTTCCTGCATAACTTTATTATTAAATATTTGAGCATTAAACTTTGTTCCAAAAGTCTGCAAAAGTTGCGCAATTAGCGGTGAAGAAACCTTTGCCGCTTCAATGATGCTGAAAAAATCTATCGGCCTAAGCACCGCGTCCAGTTCAATGAACTGGTCTCTATTTGGCGCCACTGCGATATCAGTTTCACGCCCAATATGACCTGCCTCGTTCAAGGCATCAACCAAGGTCATATGCAGCCCACCAAGAGTGTACCTGCGGGCGGTCTTTTCTGAAATGGATACTCCTCTTTCTCCCTCGGCTGAAAACGAAAGAGGGGAAATTAAATCTTGCAGGAATTTCAGTCCAAGGGAGACGGTTCCCTTTCCCTTCACACTCTTCTCATGTGACACCTCGGTTTCGAGAGAAACCCCTTTGAACACGTAGGCAGCACAGTTCAGGACCATCTTCTCATTCAAGTAGACCGGCTCAATGTAAAAGCCCATCGCACCTCTCCCCCATCCACACGCCCCGGAGGATTGTCCAAGGCAGGTAGAGTTACAGCTCTGCGATTTAGACCGTTCGTCCCAGGCCTTGCGGGTTCTCGTCTTTGGCACTTACAGTTATATTCGTCAGTCCCTTCGCGATACGATCCTCGATCGCAGACACCTTGACCGTTTCCTCGTGCCCAACGCGCAACACTATTTCCTCACGGACCCCTTTGCTGTCATGGCGCCGGACAATCAGCTCAAGCGGACGATCGGGTTTATCGCCTTTCCGTATCCCCTCTGATCTTGCTTTGATGATGGTTGCGATAAGATCGATGATGCTCTTGGCAAGGGTCAGTCCAGCAGTGGTCACGGCCAAGCATACGAGTAACTCAGGACCGCTTTCGTGTTCCTCGAACACCATTCCGGCTTCATCCGGAAGTGTTCTTAGATAATCATCAATAATAACATATGCGTTAGGGGAGTGTTCTCGGTGGTAACAGCCGGATGGAGCCCGAATTTTAATAGAAATTGGGATATCATTCAAGCTATGGGGCTTCCTTTGCTCGAAGCTCCGCATCCGATTTCCGAACGTCGTCTCCCATTTTGAGGTCATGGCTTTACCCGATCACAGATTGAACGATATTCGTAGCGGGACAAGCTTCAACTCCGAAGGCGATACTACCAAAGCGTGAGCAGCCGCTCAACGAAGTCCTATGTTGGTGTGACGTCTCAAATGCAAATCGGTTCAACTGGGTCTATTCCGGGACCGCCCTGCGTGCTTCCGAGCGGTCGGATCAGGTCGAGCCGGGCATCTGAATCAACAACTGCTTTCCTGTTCTGTGATCATACTCATGGATGACGGGAACGGCCGCGCAGCAGTCGCGATGGGGGGCTCGGAGCCGTCATCGGAGGCCGGTCCGGCTCCGCCCGACGCCCGCGCGGCGGCGGGCGGAGCGCCCGAACCGCAACCCTCCTTACATGTCCGCCGCGGTCGGCCGGACGATGATTTCGTTCACGTCGACGCCGTCGGGCTGTTCGAGGGCGAAGCGAATGGCGCGGGCGATCGCGTCGGGGGCGAGGGACTTCCTGCGCCATTCCTTAAGACCCGCCGCCACGTCGGGGGCCGAGATGTCGTGCCCCAGCTCGGTCGCGGTCACGCCGGGCGAGATGACCGTCGTGCGGATATCGTCGTGCTCCTGGCGCAGGCCTTCCGAGATCGCCCACACCGCATACTTGGTGGCGCAATAGACGGCGCCGGTCGGCAGAACGAAATGCGCGCCGACCGATGCGACGTTCACCACATGCCCCGACTTCTGGGCGACGAAACGCGGCAGCACCGCCGCGATGCCGTTAAGCACGCCATGGATGTTGACGTCGATCATCTTCTTCCACTCGTCCCGTTTCAGTTCCGCCAGGCGGGAAAGCGGCATGACGCCCGCGTTGTTGACCAGGGCGTCGATGCGCCCGAAGCGCTCCTCCGCCGCGTCCGCGAAGGCGTCGAAGTTGGCGGCGTCGGTCACGTCGAGTTCCCGCCAAGCGACGGTATCGCCAAGCTCCTCGGCGAGCGCCCGCAGGCGGTCGGCGCGCCGCGCGCCGATGAAAAGCTTCGCGCCCGTCGACGCCAGCTCGCGAACGGCGGCCTCGCCGATTCCGCTCGACGCGCCGGTGATAAGGACGGTTCGGTCTTTCAATCCAGTCATGGGGTTGCTCCTTCCGGTTCCGATGGACGGTAGATGGGGCGATCCAGGGAACGGGCGGTAGCCCGATCTCCCGCAGGGTTTGCCCGATCCTCCGAAATCGTGTGGAAAGAATTGCTCTCATTCCAAAAAGTGTGCGATGAATCGCCATGGACAAAACGCGAGAGCTCGCCCACCAGATCCTGCGTCACGCGCGCGAACCCGGATTGAGCGGAACGGCCGTCCAACGCCTTTCGCTGATCAGGGCCGATGTGCCGACCGTGCCGACGCCCTCGGTTTACGAGGCGTCGTTATGCCTGATCGCCCAGGGGTCGAAGCGCGTTTCGCTCGGCGAACGAAGCGTCGTCTACGACGCATCGCACTATCTGCTGGTGTCGGTGGACCTGCCGCTGGTCGGCCATGTGTTGGAGGCGACCCCGGCCGAACCGTATCTGTGCTGCAAGATCGATCTCGACCCAACCGTCCTCGCAGATCTTCTGGCGACGCAGTCGCGAACGGCGCCGTCGGCCGAACTGTCCCCCCTGGCCGTCTACCCGGCCGATCCGGACCTTTTCGATGCGGCCTGCCGCCTCGTCCGGCTGCTCGACCGACCCGAACACATCGCGACGCTGGCGCCGCTGATCGAGCGCGAAATCCTCTACCGGCTCCTGATGGGTCCGCACGGGCCGACGCTCCGGCGCATGGCGGCCGGCGACAGCCGTTTGGGCAGGATCGGCCGCGCCATCGCCTGGATCCGTACCTACTATCGCGAGCCGCTGCGGATCGACGACATCGCCTCCGCCGCGCATATGAGCCCTTCGTCCCTGCACGAGCATTTCAAGGCCGTCACCACCCTGACGCCGCTCGAATTCCAAAAGCAGCTCCGGCTTCAGGAGGCGCGGCGATTGATGCTGGCCAAAGGCGCGACGGCGGGCGCGGCGAGCTTCTCGGTCGGCTACCAAAGTCCATCGCAGTTCAGCCGCGAATACCGCCGCCTCTTCGGCGCGCCGCCGCGCCGGGACGTGGACCGACTTCAAAGGGTGGACCTCGCCGCCAATTGAGGAAGGGGTCGCTCCGAAATGGCGATCGGATCCGGCACGCCCCTGCGGGCGCGACGAAGCGCTGTCTTGCGCCCCTATGGCCCTTTTGAAACGCGGTCCACGGACACCCAATAATCTCACGCGGCAGCGATATCGAAATCCTGTTCGGGATCTTCTCGCTCCAGCCGGCCGTGATTCATGAGCAGCGTGTCGATGGTCTTCGACGACACGTCGAAGTGATCGGCCACCTCGTGCCGACGCTCCTCGTCGTCATAGTCACCGGCCAGCATCTCGTCCACCACCTCAAACGGGCTAAGGAACTCCCCTGCGAAGGCCCGTTGCGCTTTCTGGCGATATGTGTAGGCGCGGGTAGCCGGATGAAGTGGGGCAGGTTCTCCGATAAGCCGATCGCCGATCAGCCTCGCGAGATCGAACCGTCGCCCGGTATGCCATTTCGACCGCAATACGAGACGGGATGATGCCTGGCGTCTATCCAATACGAAGGAAAGGCTGCCTCCTCCTGAATCTCGATCATTTAACACCGCTGCTCTCGTCCCCGCCATTTCAGCGAGGCGAGAGTCTACGATTGGACCGGTTTCGAGACGCTCCTGCGCGCGCAAAGCCCGCGCTGCGTCGACGCCAAGACGCCATGCTGGAATAAGTGCTCCGCGCGGTAAAGGCGTGTCTGCGTCAAGTCTCACGGCATCGCGCGACGATGCGTCATGCCCCCGGCTCTGGGCCAGTTCCTCAAACTCCGTTGCCGTCAGCGGCGTACGCTCTTGCGCTCCAACATGTGCACGATTTGCAGCGGCTTCGCCAATCGCTGCCATGCCGAGTTGGTCGGCATCCGCAAGCAGTCGTTCGACTGTGTCGTCCTCAATCAAGTCGGGGTCACGGCCGAGCAGTGCCTCCAAGCGGCGACGTTCCGATATTGCCGGATCGGCGCGCTCAGCCAGCACATCGGCCCAAAGCCGATCAAGATTGGTCTGTGCGATACCCCCATTACGCAAACGGCCGAGAATCTGGGGCACATAGGTGTCTACTGCCTCTTCCCAGAGGGACGACGGGACGACCACCGCTGAGGATCCGACATAGCGAAAAGGCTTCGCATCTGGCCTGATTGAAGGCTCCGAAATCAATGCCGTTCTGACGCCGTCGGAAAATATCGTGATATTCGGCCAGACATAGCCTTCACCGATCGAGGGCATGCGGTGGGCCAGCGCCCAATCGGCGACTTTCGAACGCGGCTCCCAACGTAGCCGCCACCAATTCCAGGCAAACCATTCTCCCGCGTGATAGCCCGAGACAAGTGGTCCTGGCCGATACCCTTTCAAATAGAAGTCGAAGCCTTCCGTCAGAGATGCATGAAGTGTCCGAATTGTGAATAGCCCAAAGGCCGCCCGTTCTTCAGGCGTACCCTCGTCCAGCCGTTCCGATGCCAGCGTGATTTCCAAGGCTACCGGCATCGCCGTCTCCACTCATTGAGGACATATTCACGCATGTACCGGTCATCGTCACCGAGCCGGTAACCATGATACTCGGCCTCGCGTTCAGGTCGGCACTTCGCTTCATAGACCTCGCCGGCCCCATCCACCGCCCACACGTACTTTGGCAGGCCGCCGGCCGGGAACTGGCTGACCATCCCATGCCGAATACCGTCTAGGAATAGCTTTGAGGCTTCCTCGCGCAAGACGGGGCGAAGTTCGTCGCATGGCGACTTTGACGGCCTCGGATTGTGGGAAGGCACAAAGCCATAATCTCCCGGCCGGAGCTTATGGAGCCCTGATCCGACATAGCGAACACGAGCCATCAGGGCCGACTTGGCGGCGTCATCCAAAAAGTCGTCAGGCGCAACCCTATGGTCCGGCCGATTGCCCTCTCTTCTCCTGTTCGGCATGGATTCAAACTTCGGTTGCAAGAGGCATGCTGGCAGCTACGTGATGTTGGATATTACCGCCGTTTTGCCAAATTCCAAATCTTCATCGACAATCCGTTCCGTACTGGTCGGATGGTGTGCTTCGCCCAGCCCTGGCCCCTCCGGGTTGACTCCCGTTCCGTAATAGGTATATATTCCATAAATATCTTTTTCATCCTGAACGAGGAGTCTATGCCATGCCGAAGCCGGCCTACGGGCTCACCTTCCGCCAGGAGCGGT
>NZ_JAOTID010000002.1:0-27410 GCF_026163695.1 Shumkonia mesophila
TCCAGCCCACATGTTGAATCACATTCCTCCAAAAAGGGGAATCCCTTTCGATTCTATCCGGTCGGATAACGCTCTAGCGGCGGTATGGGGCATGGCCGAGAGCGACGGAAACACTCCGGAACGGCCGCTGACGGACGAGGAACGCCAGGCCATCGCGCGGGCCGAGGCGGTGGTTGCCGGGCTGACCGGGCAGTATCTGGCGGCGGCGGCGGTCGACCTCGCCGGGCTCAAAGACGCCGCCGGCCGTCTGGCGGCCGACCCGGCGGGGCGGGCCTCGCACCTCGATCGCCTGTTTCGGATCGGCCACGACATGAAGGGCCAGGGCGCCACCTTCGGCTATCCGCTGGTCACGGCCATCGGCAACCGCCTCTGCCGGTTCATCGAGAAGCGGCGGGAAACCCTGGACGACGCCGGGGTGGCGGTCGTGCGGCGCCATGTCGAGGCGCTTGATCGGGTGCTGGGCGAGAGGATGCAGGCGGTCGACACGCCCGAGGCCGAGGCCCTTCTCGTCAGCCTGGACGAGGTGGCCGCCGCGGCTGGCAGTTAAAATTTCGGTGACAGTGCACTAAATTCGACGGCATTTCCCGTTCCAGGTGGGCGCCGTTATTGCCGCGAATTTAGTGCACTGTCACCGAAATTGCCGCTGGGCGTCAGCCGCCGAGGGAGGCGTGGAAACCCTTGAGCCAGGCCAGCCGTTTCTCGGTCTGCTCGAGGTCGTGGTCGAGCCAGGCCACCAGGAAGCCGGGGTCCTCGCCGTAATGCTGGCGCAGGGCGTCGAGGCGGGCCAGTTCGTTCTCGCACACCTCGATCAGGTGATCGGCCTGCGCCCGCCGGTCGTCGTCGCCGAGCAGGTGCAGGAAGCGGAACTTGAGCGCCACGATCAGCTTGTTGAGCTCGGCGGCGCCCAGGCGCAGGCGGGCGGTCAAAAGGGCGCGCAGCTCGCGCCGCCCGGCCTCGGTGACGCGCAACTCGGCGTCGTCGGCCATGCCCTGGCCGTCGATGGCCTCGATCAGGCCCTCGTACTTCAGCAATTCGACCGACGTGCCCATCAGGTCGAGCGACGGCCCCAGCGTGTGGCCGACGAACTGGCGGATGGAATGGGCCAGCGCCGAATAGCGCAAAGGGCCGCCGGCCAGCGTGCCCAGGGCGCACAGGCGGATGGCTTCCTTAGGGGTCAGCGTGTTGTCGGCATACATGACAAAGAGTATAGGGCGCGCGTGCCGCCAAGTCCACCGGTGAGAACGGTTCTTAGCTGGCGAGGGACGGTTCGGTGCGGTGGCACCGCGCATTGACGGCACCGGGGGCGACGCCGCAGAATGGCTCGTCCGGGCCCGCCCGGCGGGGGAGAACGAGAGAGGAACCGAGAAACGTGGCAGAGAAGACCCCGGCCCTGGTCGTCGAGGAGATCCACAAGCGCTTCGGCGACCTGGAGGTCCTGAGGGGCATCAGCCTGACCGCCAACGAGCACGATGTCATTTCCATCATCGGCTCGAGCGGATCGGGCAAAAGCACCTTCCTGCGCTGCATCAACCTGCTGGAAATCCCCGACAGCGGCCGCGTCGAGGTGGCGGGGGAGCTGATCGAAATGCGCCGTCTGCCCGACGGCCGCTCGGTGCCGGCCAGCCACAAACAGGTCGACCGCATCCGCTCCCGGGTCGGCATGGTTTTTCAGGGCTTCAACCTGTGGTCCCACATGACGGTGGTGCAGAACGTCATCGAGGCGCCCATCCACGTGCTCAAGCTGCCGCGCAAGGCGGCTCTCGAGCGGGCCGAGGCCCTGCTGGAGAAGGTCGGCATCGCGGACAAGCGCAACCACTATCCCGCGCAGCTTTCGGGCGGCCAGCAGCAGCGGTGCGCCATCGCCCGCACGCTGGCCATGGAGCCCAAGCTGATTCTTTTCGACGAGGCCACGTCGGCGCTCGATCCCGAGCTGGTGGGCGAGGTACTGAAGGTCATCCGCGACCTGGCCCTGGAAGGCCGCACCATGATCATGGTCACCCACGAGATGGGCTTTGCCCGCGAGGTATCCGACCAGATCGTCTTCCTGCATCAGGGCAAGGTCGAGGAGATGGGCTCGCCCGCGCAGGTCTTCGGCAACCCCGCCTCCGAGCGCTGCCGCCAGTTCCTCGCCAGTACGCTGTGATCGTGGCACGGCGCAGGGACGGTCCGGCTTCACCTTGACCGGCCCTACCAATTCGGTCATGTTGACCACGTGGTTGATTTGTGCCCGTTTCGGGCGAAACGACCCGCGCGTTCAGCGCGGGCCCCTTGTATGGAGGGAGGTTGCATGATGAAGAAACTCGGCCTGTTGGCCGCACTCGCGGCCGGAGCGACGTTGGCCATCGGGGCCCCGGCCTCGGCGGAATGGAAGCCGGACAAACCCGTCCGCATCATCGTTCCGTGGGGCGCCGGCGGCTCGACGGACCAGGCAATTCGCGCCATCGCGGGCGACCTCGAAGCGGGGCTCGGCCAGAAGGTGGTGATCGTGAACCAGCCGGGCGGCGGCGGTGCCATCGGCACCCAGACCGTGCTCGACGCCCCCAAGGACGGTTACACGTGGGGTTCCGGGGCGATTCACGATTTGGCCTCTTATCCGGTCCGCGGCACGATCAATACGCGGATCAAGGATTGGCACATCTATCTCGACTCGATGAACGCCACCGTCATCTCGGTCGGTCCGGACTCGCCGATCAAGGACTTCGGCGAGTTCGTCACCTGGATGAAGACGAAGCCAAACGGCCTGTCGGTGGCGATTGCCGGCATCCCGTCGGCCGGGCACACGACGATCGAGCAGATCAAAGCCCAAGTCTCTGGCGGCAATTACAAGCCGGTTTCATACGATGGCGGCAATCCGGCGATGATTTCGACGGTTGCCGGCGAGACGATGGCAACTACGCAGTTGATGTCGGAGCAGATCGAGATGATCCGCGGCAAGAAGCTGCGTCCGATCGCCCTCATGGCCACTGAGGCGGCCGAGGTTGAAGGAGCGGGCAGGGTCGAGTCGGTCAAGAAGTGGCTGCCCAAGCTCGATCCGACGCCGTACTACTTCGGCATCTGGGCGCCCAAGGGTGTGCCGGCCGACGTCGTCGCCAAGATGAACGACGTGTGGGAAAAGCACGTCAAGAAGTCGGCAGCCCTCAAGCAGTGGGCGAAGGACAAAGGCCAGGTGGTCTTCCCCTACTATGGCGAGGACGCCCTCAAGAGGGTGTGGCCGGCCATCCTCACGGCGGTATGGAGCCTGCATTCCGCCGGTCAGGCGAAGGTCAATCCGGCCGATCTCGGCTACGAAAAGCCGTAAGACCGTAGTTCAGTCGGCGGGCCTCCTTCCGGGAGGCCCGCCCCCTTTATCTGGCGATACGCACCGATGAAACCCGATACCCTGACGAAGGCCGACCTGATCACGGGTCTGGTCCTGATCGTTTTCAGTCTGACGTTGATTGAAGAATCCTGGCGCATGCCGCGCCTGGAACAACTGGGCGTACACCCGTCGAGCGTGCCGGGCCTGGTGCCGGGCCTCCTCGGCGTCATTCTGCTGATCCTCGGCGCCGTCCTGACCGTCCGTTCGGTCAGGCGCGGCGGCCATCATCTGGGCATTACCCGCGAGAACACGGGCCAGACGATCCGCCAGCCGGGCAATCTGCGCCTGCTCATCACCCTGGTGCTGTGCGTCGTCTACGCCGCCTTCATGATCGGCAACATGCCCTATTGGCTGGCGACCGGCATCTTCACCTTCCTGTTCATCGCCCTGTTCGAGTGGCGCCCCGAGGCCGAGCGCCGGGCGCGCGTGCGCGGACTGGCGTTTGCCGCCGTCATCGCGGCCGTTGTCGCGGGGGCGGTGACCTGGGTCTTTGCCAACCTTTTCCTGGTGACGCTGCCGTGAACCTGCTTGAAAACCTGCTTTCGTTCCTGGCGGCCATCGGCGATTTCCTGACGCCGACGGCGCTGTTCCACGTCGCGTGGTCGACGCTGCTCGGCATCGTCATCGGCGCCCTGCCCGGGCTGACCGCGACCATGGGTGTGGCCCTGATGACGACGCTGACCTACAAGCTGGCGCCCGACCTGGCCGTGCTCATTCTCATCTGCATGTACGTCGGCGCCATCTACGGCGGCAGCCGCACGGCCATCCTGCTCAACATCCCCGGCACCCCCGCCAACGCCGCCACCACGCTCGACGGCAATCCCCTGGCCAGGCAGGGCCTGGCCGGCAAGGCGATGGGCATCGCCACCTCGGGATCGGTTCTGGGCAGCATCATCGGCATGTTCTTCCTGGCCACGCTGGCGCCGCTGCTGGGCACCTACGCGCTCAAGTTCCAGTCCTACGAGTTCTTCTGGCTGGCCATCTTCGGCATCGTCATCTCCGGCCATCTGACCGCGCTGGACGATCCGCTGAAGGGCTGGATCGCCGGCTTCCTCGGGCTGAGCGTGGCGATGGTCGGCCAGGAAGGCATCCACGCCTATCAGCGGTTCACCTACGGCACCACCGAGCTGCTCGGCGGCTTCGCCTTGATTCCGGCCATGGTCGGCGCCTTCGGGCTTGCCGAGGTGCTGACCGTCATGCGCAATCCGGTCGCCGAGATCGTGACGACGGCCCGCGACAGCGTCATCCCCAAGCTGGGCGAGGTGTTCCGCTATTGGCGCACCATCATCCGCAGCGGCATCATCGGTACCGGCGTCGGCATCATCCCGGGGGTGGGCGAGGACATCGGCGCCTGGGTGTCCTATGCCGCGGCACGCCGCAAGAGCAAGGAGCGCCATCTGTTCGGCAAGGGCTCGATCGAGGGGCTGATGGCCGCCGAATGCGGCAACAACGCGGCCGTGCCCGGCGCCCTCATTCCGGTGCTGACCCTGGCCATTCCGGGCTCCGCCCCGGCCGCCGTGCTGCTGGCCGCCATGTTCATCCACGGCGTGCGGCCGGGTCCGATGATCATGGTCGAGAACCCGCATTTCGTCTATCAGGTGGTGGCCATGGTGCTGTTCGCCACGCTGGCCATGCTGGTCTTCGGCCTGTCGATGACCAGGCCGCTGCTCAAGGTGCTGTCGGTTCCGCGCGAGCGCCTGATGCCGATCGTCTTCGTGCTGTGCGTCATCGGCTCCTACGCCATCGCCGAGCGGCTGTTCGACGTCGGCGTGATGATCGCCTTCGGCATCGGCGGCTACATCCTGCGCGAAATGAAGTATCCGATGGCGCCCCTGGTCCTCGGCATCATCCTGGGCGACATCCTGGACAAGAGCCTCAGGCGCGGCTTGGTGCTGAGCGATGGCGATCTCACGCCGTTCTTCACGCGGCCGATCTGCGCCGTGCTGTTTCTGATCACGTTAAGCTCGGTCCTGATGAGCATGCCGCCGTTCCGGCGGCTGATCGGCCGCATGGTGGCCGCGGTGCTTCCGGGCCGGTCCTCCCGGGAGGGCAACTAACCGGCAAGGGTGGCGACGAGGGAGGGTGCGATGCGAATCGCCCTGTGCAACGAAGTCATTCGTGAACTCGATTTTTCCGCCCAATGCGACATGGCGGCCAAGCTTGGCTACATGGGGCTGGAGGTCTCGCCGTTCACCCTGGGCGACCATCCCCACCTGCTGACGGCGGGCCGGCGGGCCGAACTGCGCCAAGCGGCGACCGAGGCCGGCATCGCCATCACCGGGCTGCACTGGCTGCTGGTGACGCCGCAGGGGCTCTCCATCAACGCCCCCGACGAGGCCATCCGGAAAAAGACCGTCGACGTCATCGAGCGCCTGATCGGTCTGTGCGCCGATCTCGGCGGCCAGGTGATGGTGCACGGCTCGCCCAAGCAGCGGTCCATCCCCGAGGGGGATGACGCGGCGGCGGCCCGCGGCCGCGCCGTCGAAACGCTGGCGGCGGTGGCCCGCGCCGCCGAGAAGGCCGGCATCATTTACTGCATCGAGCCGCTGGCCCGCCACGAGACCAACTTCGTCAACACCGTCGCCGAGGCGGCGAAACTGGTCGACGAGATCGGCAGCCCGGCCTTCCGCACCATGATCGACACCAGCGCCGCCGGGCTGACCGAAACCGTGCCGGTCGCCGACCTCATCCGCAAGTGGCTGCCCACCGGCAGGATCGCCCACATCCAGCTCAACGACACCAACCGGCGGGCGCCGGGCCAGGGCACCGACGCCTTCGGGCCCATCCTCTCGGCGCTCAAGCGGATGAAGTATGGCGGGGTGGCGGCGGTGGAGCCCTTCATCTACGAGCCGGACGGCCCGACCACGGCGGCGCTGGCCATCGGCTACGTCCGCGGCATCCTCGAAACGTTGAAGTAGACGGCGCGGCCCCCTCCATTTAGTCAACCATATGGTTGACAAAGCGGTGGCGGGCGGTTATCTGGAAGGCAGGCGGGCCATCGGCCGGCCGGTGGCAGGTGGGGTGCGCGATGGACGCCACTCCCCGAGAATGGACGAGAAGGAAGGATCGAGAACATGGCTGAGAAGCGCCTTGGCGTCATCATGAACGGGGTGACGGGCCGCATGGGGACCAACCAGCATCTGGTCCGCTCGGTGCTGGAGATCAACAAGGAAGGGGGCGTCGTGCTCAAGGACGGCACGCGAGTCGTGCTCGACCCCATCCTGGTCGGCCGCAACGCCGACAAGGTGAGCCGCCTGGCCAAGGCGCACGGCGTGGAACGCTGGACCACCGACCTCGACGCGGCGCTGGCCGACAAGAAGGACGAACTGTTCTTCGACGCCGCCAGCACCCAGTTGCGCGCCGCCCTGGTCAAGAAGGCCATTACCGCCGGCAAGCACATCTATGTCGAGAAGCCGACCGCCGACACCCTGGAGGACGCACAGGAAATCTACCGCCTGGCCAAGAAGGCCGGCATCAAGCACGGCGTCGTCCAGGACAAGCTTTATCTCCCCGGCCTGCTCAAGCTCAAGATGCTGCGCCAGGCCGGTTTCTTCGGCCGCATCCTGTCTTGCCGCATCGACTTCGGCTACTGGGTGTTCGAGGGCGACCTGCAGCCGATCCAGCGGCCGAGCTGGAATTACCGCAAGGCGGACGGCGGCGGCATCGTGCTCGACATGATGCCCCACTGGCGCTATGTGGTCGACAACGTGTTCGGCAACATGACGGGCCTGTTCTGCATGCCGGTCAACCACATCGAGAAGCGCTGGGACGAACAGGGGCAGCCCTATAAGGCCGACTGCGACGACGCCGCCTACGCCATCCTGCAACTGGAAGGCGGCGCCGTGGCGCAGATCAACTTCGACTGGAACGTCAGGGTGCGCCGCGACGATCTGGTGACCTTCAAGATCGACGGCACCCACGGTTCGGCGGTGGCCGGGCTGGTCGACTGCTGGACCCAGGAGCGGGTCAACACGCCGCGCCCGGTGTGGAACCCCGATACCTCGGTGGCGACCGACTATTTCAAGGACTGGCAGAAGATGCCGACCGTGCTGCCGCCCCAGAACGCCTTCAGGATCGAGTGGGAGATGTTCATCCGCCACCTGTACGACGGCGCGCCCTTCCCGCACGGCCTGCTCGAAGGGGCGAAGGGCCTGCAGACCGTCGAGCTGGCCTTCAAGAGCTGGGCCGAGAAGCGCTGGGTCGAGGTGCCGAAGCTGGAAGACTGAATAATTTTGGGGACACCATAATTTTGGGGACACCATACTTAATTCGCCCGAGATTTTGCCGCTCTGCGATCGGTGTTCGTTCCGCGAATTAAGTATGGTGTCCCCAAAATTGCCCAAATTAAGTATGCTGTCCCCAAAATTGCCCAAAATTCGAGTACGGATGGAGTGGGTGAGGGAGGCACATGGCTATGGCTAAGGACCGCAAGGTTGCGCTGATCACCGGCGGGCGCCGGGGGATCGGCTTTGGCATCGCCAAGGCGCTGGCCGCGCAGGGCCTGGACATCGCCATCAACGGCGTCAGCCCGGAAGACGGCGCCGGTGCCGCCATCGCCGAGCTTGGGGCCCTGGGGGCCGAGGTTCTCTACGTCCAGGGCGACGTCGCCGATCCCGCCGACCATGCGCGCATGGTCGAGGCGGTCAAGGCCCGCTTCGGGCGGCTCGATGTGCTGATCAACAACGCCGGCATCGGGCCGCGCTCGCGCGACGATATCCTGACCGCCACCCCCGAAAACTACGACCACGTCATGCAGACCAACCTGCGCGGTCCCTACTTCCTGACCCAGCGCGTCGCCAACTTCATGGTCGAGCAGAAGAAGGCCGATGCCGCCTTCGAGGGCATGATCGTCTTCATCACCTCGATCTCCTCGACCGTGGTGTCGGTCAATCGCGGCGAGTACTGCATCTCCAAGGCCGGGCTTTCCATGGCCGCCCAGCTCTATGCCGTGCGCCTGGCCGAATTCGGCATCCCGGTGCACGAAGTCAGGCCCGGCATCATCGCCACCGACCTCACCGCCGGGGTCAAGGCGAAGTACGACAAGCTGTTCGCCGAGGGGCTGGCGCTGCTGCCGCGCTGGGGCACGCCCGAGGACGTCGGCCGGGCGGTCGCCGCCCTGGTGCGTGGCGACCTCGCCTATTCCACCGGCCAGGTCATCATGGTCGACGGCGGCATGCAGATTCAGACGCTTTAGGCGGAGCCCTCGGCCCGCCGGACGGGAAAGGTGAGAAGCATGGGTGACATCCGCTATCCGCTGTCGTTCAACCAGGTCACGGCCAAGACCAAATGGACCCTGCGCCAGGCCATCGAGGGGTGCGCCCGGCACGGCGTCACCGGCATCGCGCCGTGGCGCGACAAGCTGGCCGAATGCGGCGTCAAGGCGGCGGCCAAGCTGATCCGCGACACCGGCCTGACGGTTTCCGGCCTTTGCCGCGGCGGCATGTTCCCGGCCCCCGACGCCGCCGGCCGCAAGGCCGCCATCGAGGACAACCTGCGTGCCCTCGAAGAGGCCGTCGCCATCGACGCGCAATGCCTGGTCCTGGTCTGCGGCGGCCTGCCCGACGGGTCCAAGGACCTCGCGGGCGCCCGCCAGATGGTCAAGGACGGCATCGCTGCCATCCTGCCGCATGCGCGGTCCGCCGGCATGCCGCTCGCCATCGAGCCGCTGCACCCCATGTACGCGGCCGACCGCAACTGCATCAACACCATGGCCCAGGCCAACGACATCTGCGACGCCCTGGGCGAGGGCGTCGGCATCGCGGTCGACGTCTATCACCTGTGGTGGGACCCCGACCTCAAGGCCGAGATCGAACGCGCCGCCAAGGCCGACCCCCGGCGCATCCTCGCCTACCACATCTGCGACTGGCACTACGACACCAAGGACCGGCTGCTCGACCGCGGCATGATGGGCGACGGCGTCATCGACCTGCCGCTCATCCGCAAATGGGTGGAGGACGCCGGTTACGAGGGCTACGCCGAGGTCGAGATCCTGTCCAGCCGCTGGTGGGACGCCGATCCCGACGAGGTGATGCGCCTTTGCGTCGAGCGTCACCGCACGGTGTGCTAGCCCTTCCCGCGTCGGGCGAGGCGGGCAAAGATCGTCGCCCCAGGTTGTAACGGCCGTAAGACGTGCTTACGTTGTAAACGGTTAGTGGAGCCCGTTTCGGTACGGGTGCCGCTTTGTATGGCGGCGGTATGTTCTTGAGGCCATTCGGACAGCAGACAATCGTCCGCATGGGGTGGGGTGGGGAAACACGGCCCCCGAGCACAAAACGATAACCGATCGGCCGCGACGGACGATCCTTCGTTGGGATCGAGCCGAAGACGGACCTCGGGCGATTTGTGGTTTTTCATGACCTAGGGGGGTCACCATCTATGGAAAGTCTTCGTAAGGTCTGTGCCTTTGGCGCCATCGCGGCGGCCCTTGCCGGCTGCGAAGGACTGGAACTGGGGCAGGCGGGGCCGGCCGATGTCGACCTGGCGCCTGCTGTCGCGCAGCAGGCACTGCCGGGTCCGTTCATGATTTACTTCAACTTCGACAGTACCAAGGTGACGGCGGAGGGGCAGAAGGCGGTGGCCTCGGCCGCGGCGGCGGTCGCCGCCTTCATGCCGGCCGCCGTCATCGTTACCGGCCATGCCGATCGCGCCGGTCCGGACGCCTATAACGTGGAACTCTCGAAGCGGCGCGCCGAGGCGGTGGCCCTGGCCCTTGTCCAGGCGGGCGTAACGGCCGGCATCGAAATTTTCGTCGCCAACTATGGCGAGGCCGAGCCGCAGGTGCCGACCGCCGACGGAAAGCGCGAGCCCAGGAACCGGCGGGTCAGCATTGCCCTCAGGCGGACTTCCGCACAATTGCAATCGAGCGGAGAAGGCCACCGGTAGGCCCCGGTGAAGGTTGTATTGGCGGATTGCCGGCTTGCGATGTACAATGATGCGCATAAAGCCCGCGTCGGCGTGGGCGTTGCTTGCACGGCAACGGGGTGTTCTTGAGGCCTTCGGGCGGCCGGTTTACCGCCAGGATGGGGGGTGGGGCGCAAGACCCCAACCATAACAATGATAAGTCGATTCGTCTTTGGGACGTCAACCTGGGCCAGCAGGCCTGGGTTGCACCAGATATAAGTTCGATCGACTTTTTGGACCAATAACCAAGGGGTTACTTCCATGTTGAAACTTGGAAAAATTGCTGCTTTCGGATTGATCGCCATGGGGCTTGCCGCTTGTGGAACGGACCTCGGCACGGCCAAGTCGGTCAGTCCCAAGGGATCGGCCTTCGACCAGCACCTCTACGCGGAATACATCACGCTTTCGCAGATGGAATATGACGAGGCCGACTACAAAGATTCCGATACCTTCGCGCTGCGCGCCATCGCTGCCGGTTCGGGCAAGTCGCCGGCCCCGGAGGCGATCGGTGCCCGTAAGCTGCCGGCCGAAAAGGTCGGCGAGTTGACGGCGGCGCGCGGACGCCTGGTCGCCGTCCTCGGCGCCGGCGCCGCCAACAGGCTGCCGCAACCGGCGGCCCGCGCCCAGGCCATGTTCGACTGCTGGATGCAGGAGCAGGAAGAAAACTTCCAGCCCAAGGACATCGCCGCCTGCCGTGCCGGCTTCGACGAGGCCATGGCCAAGCTCGAAACGGCGCCGAAGCCGGCCCCGATGGCGGCCGCGCCGGCGCCGATGCCGGCGCCGCAGCCGGCGCCCGGACCCTTCCTGCTGTACTTCGACTTCGACAGCGCGAGCGTGACGGCGGAGGGCCGGAAAGTAGTGGCCGCGGCGGCCAAGGCGATCGTCGCCGGCAAGCCGGCCAGCGTCGTCGTTACCGGCTACACCGACCGCGCCGGATCGGACACCTATAACATGGTCCTCTCGAAGAAGCGGGCCGATGCGGTGGTCGCGGCTCTCAAGCAGGCGGGCGTGGGGTCCACCCCCGTCGTCGTCAACTATGGCGAGGCCCAGCCTCAGGTGCAGACCCCCGATGGGCAGCGCGAGCCCAGGAACCGCCGGGTCAGCATCGTCCTCAAGTAGCCGGTCGAATGAACGAGGCGGGGCGGCCCTTGAAGGGCTCCCCCGCCTTTTTTTTCCAGATGGGTCGGTTTGCAGAAAGGATAGGTCATGAAAAAGGGACTTCTTATCGGTGGCGGCGTCGTTGTCGTCGTTATCGCCGTGGCGGTGTTCTATCTGTGGTCCAACCTGGGCTCGGTGATCAAGGCCGCGGTCGAGAAGTACGGCTCCGAGATCACCCAGGCCAAGGTTACCCTGAACGCGGTCGACCTCTCCGCCTCCTCGGGCGAGGGGTCGCTGAAGGGGCTGACCGTCGGCAACCCCGCCGGGTTTGCGACGGACAGCGCGTTCCGGCTGGGCGCCGTCAGCCTCAAGGTCGACACCGGCTCCATTACCGGCGATCCCATCGTCATCAACGAGGTCGTCATCCAGGCGCCGGAAGTGACCTACGAGTGGGCCACCGGCGGCAGCAACCTCGACGTCATCAAGAGAAACATCGACGCCTTTACCCAGAAGATGGGCGCCGGCAAGTCCGCGTCGTCCGATGACGGCGCCGGCAAGAAAGTGATCATCGAGAACCTGTATGTGCGCGACGGCCGCGTCGATGTCGCCGCCCAGTTCCTGCAGGGCAAGAAGATGGGGACGCCGCTTCCCACCATCCACCTCAAGGACATCGGCAAGGAGAAGAAGGGCGCCAGCGCCAGCGAGGTGGCCGACAAGGTGATGTCGGCGATCATCGCCTCGGCCGGCAAGGCGGTATCGTCGCTCAACCTGGACGACTTGGCCAAAAAGGCCGGCGCGCAGCTTGACGCCGTCAAGGGCCAGGCCGGCGACATCATGAAGAAGGCGACCGAGGGCGCCGGCGGCACCGGCGACACCCTCAAGGAAGGCGCCGCCGGTGCCGGCGACGCCATCAAGGGCCTGCTGGGCGGCAAGAAGTAGGAAGACAACATTTTCCCTCTCCACCCTTCAGGGGGGAGAGGGAGGGGCCCGCGCCATCGGCGCGGGAGGGTGAGGTGGGCCTCGCAGATTCTGGAATTTCCCACCTCACCTCGATCCTCTCCGCCCCCAAGGGGCGGAGAGGATGGGTAAGCGGGCGGCACGCCCTATCCCCTGAAATGCCCCGGGTCCATGGTCGCCGGGCGGGTGACGAGGGGGGCGAAGTCCATGCGCTCCAGGATGTCGCGGCGGATGTCGACGCCGGGGGCGACTTCGGTCAGTTCCAGGCCGGCCCTCGTCAGCCTGAAGACGGCCCGCTCGGTGACGTAGACCACCTCCTGGCCGCTTTGGCGGGCGCGGGCCGCGCTGAAGGTCAGGTGGCGGACGGCCTTCACGAACTTGCGGGCCTCGCCCGGCCGTTCGATCCGGATCGCCCCGTCGGCCAGCGCCACCTTCAGGCCCTTGGCCTCGAAGGTGCCGCAGAAGACCACCTTGCGGGCGTTCTGCGAGATGTCGATGAAGCCGCCGGTGCCGACCAGCCGGCCGCCGAGGTGCGAGACGTTGACGTTGCCCAGGGCGTCGACCTCGCCCATGCCGAGGCAGGTGATGTCGATGCCGCCCCCTGAATAGAAGTCGAACTGCTTGACCGAACTGACGATGGTCTCGGGATTGACGGCGGCGCCGAACAGCGCGCCGTCGATGACGGCGCCATTGTGGCTGCCCTGCTCGACGCTGATCCAGTACTGGTCCAGCGTTCCCGCCTCCAGCAGCATGTTGGCGATGCCGCCGGGGATGCCGAAGCCGAAGTTGACCACCTGGCCCGGCACCAGCTCGGCGGCGGCGCGTCTTGCGATCACCTGGCGGATGCCGGCCTGGGGTGCCGCGTTGATCAGCGGGCGCGGGTCGGCGGCCCGCGCCTGGCCCGACAGTTCGGGCTCGTAGGCGGCGCGATGGGTCTGCTTCTGGCCGGGATCGACGGCCACCCAGTCGACCAGCACGCCCGGCACCCGGATGTCGCGCGGCGGCAGGCTGTGCGCCGCCACCCGCTCGCGCACCTGGGCGATCACCCGGCCGCCCGAGGCATGTGCCGCGGTGGCCACCGCCGAGACGTCGAGGTCGGCCGGCTCCTCGATGGTGCTGATGTTGCCGCGCGGATCGGCATAGGTGCCGCGCACGATGCCGACGTCGACCGCAAACGGGCGGTAACGTAAAACCTCGCGGCCGTCGATTTCCATCAGCTCGACGATGTCCTCGGTGGTCCGCGCGTTGGCCTTGCCGCCGCCCAGGCGCGGGTCGACGAAGGTGCCCAGGCCGACGTGGGTGAACAGGCCGGGGCGGCCGGCCCCGATCTCGCGCAGCAACTGCATGATGGCGCCGCCCGGCAGGCAGTAGGCCTCGATGGCGCCGGCCTCGGCCATCGCCTGCAGGCGCGGCGACCAGCTCCACAGGCCGATGACGGCGCGCTTCAGCAGCCCCTCGTGGGCGAAATGGTTGATGCCCCGCGTATGCTCGGCGTCGCCGAAGCCCAGCGCGTTGACCAGCGTGAGATCGCGCGGGTGGCCGGTGGCCAGGAAGCGGGCCTCGATGGCGGCGCACACGGCTTCCGGTTCCAGCAGGCCGCCGCCGGCGGCGGTGATGGCGACGGTGGCGCCGTCTTCGATGCGAAGGGCGGCGTCGGCAGGGCTCATGAACAGGGTGGGCATGGCGATGGGGGCTCTCCGGCCGGCGTGGGGTCGCGGTCTTGTTTGCCGTTGACAGGGATACACGACTGCGCGTAACTGGTCAACTAGACAGCTAGTTCGCTTAAAAGGGGCTCGCGGCCATGATGGCCAACACCGTCAAGCTGATCGCCGACCGCCTGCGGAAAATCGAAGTGAAGTCGCCCTCCCACCTGATCATCGAGCAGATCCGCGGCCTGGTCGCCGAGGGGGTGCTGAAGCCCGGCCAGAAGCTGCCCTCCGAGCGCATCATGTCGGAGCGCTTCGCGGTCAGCCGCGGCATCGTGCGCGAAGCCCTGCGCCGCCTGGAATTCTATGGCGTGCTCAAGACCCTGCCGCAGAGCGGCACCGTGCTGGAGAACATCGGCGCGCCGACGCTGGCCGTGCTCATCGACAACGTGCTGGAAATCCCGGGCAACGACTTCGCGACCCTGGCCGAGGCCCGCCTGGTCATCGAGGCGCATACGGCCCGCCTTGCCGCCGCCCACGCCAGCGACGCCCAGATCGCCGAGATCCGCCGGGTCCACGCCCGCTTCAGCGGCGTGGCCGGCGACAACCGCAAGGCGCTGGAGGAGAACATGCTGTTCCACCTGCGCATCGCAGGCGCCTCGGGCAACGCCGTGCTGCGCTCCTTCGTCAGCCAGATCGAGCCCGAGATCATGAAGTTCTCGATCCAGCTCGACGCCTACCGCGACAACCGCATGCCCGACATCATCGCCGAGCACGAGGCGGTGGTCGAGGCCATCGAGCGCCGCGACCCCGAGGGCGCCGCCGCCGCCATGGCCCGCCACCTGGAAAACGCCCGCACGCACGACGCCGCCCTGGTCGCCGAGGACGAGGACGACTTCGTCCCGCGGCCCGACGCCGCTCCCGGCCGGCGCAAGCGCAAGCCAACCCGCCGGCGCACCCAATAGAACTTCGTCGCCCCCAGGGCGGCGCCGTCAAGACGGAGGAACGACCATGTACCTGAACGAGCAGCACGAAGCCATCCGCGAGATGACGCACGATTTCGCGGAAAAGGAGATCCGGCCCTTCGCCGCCGAATTGGACGAGAGCGAGCGCTTTCCGGCCGAGATCTTCGACAAGATGTGCGAGCTCGGCCTGTTCGGCATCTGCGTTCCCGAGACGTGGGGGGGCGCGGGGTGCGACGTGCTGTCCTACGCCGTCGTCATGGAGGAGCTGTCGCGCGGCTATTCGGCCATCGCCGACCAGTGCGGCCTGGTCGAGCTGATCTCGACGCTGCTCAACCAGTACGGCACCGAAGCCCAGAAGGAGAAGTACCTGCGGCCGCTCCTGAAGGGCAAGCTGCGCTGCGCCTATGGGTTGACCGAGCCGGAAGCGGGGTCCGACCTTGCCAACGTGCGCACCACGGCGGTGAAGGACGGCGACGGCTGGCGGCTCAACGGCAACAAGATCTGGATCAACAACGCACCCGTGTGCGATTTCGCCCTGGTGCTGACCCGCACCGACAAAACGGCCGGGCATCGCGGCATGAGCATCTTCATCGTCGAGCGAGCCTATCCCGGCTTCAGCTCGGGACCCAAGGAGCACAAGCTGGGCCAGCGCGCCTCGCAGGTGGGGGCGCTGGAATTCGACAACGTGCCGCTGCCGGCCGAGGCCCTGTTGGGCCCCGAGAATCGCGGCTTCCACATCATGATGAGCATTCTGGAAAAGGGCCGCGTCGGCATCGGCGCCCTGGCCGTCGGCATCGTCCAGGCGGCGCTCGACGCCTCCATCGACTACGCCAAGGTGCGCCGGCAGTTCGGCAAGAGCATCGGCGAGTTCCAGGGCGTGCAGTGGATGCTGGCCGACATGGCCAAGGACCTGACGGCGGCCCGCCTGTTGGTGCACAACGCGGCGCTGAAGCTGGATCGCGGCGAAAGCGCGGCGCTGGAATCCTCGATGGCCAAGTGCTTTGCCGGCGACGCCGCGGTGGCGCACGCCAGCAACGCCGTGCAGATCTTCGGCGGCAGCGGCTACATCCGCGGCTTCGAGGTCGAGCGGCTGTATCGCGATTCCAAGATCACCCAGATCTATGAGGGAACGAACCAGATTCAGCGTATGATCATCGCCCGCAATCTGCTGAAGTAGGGCAGGCTCGACGCGGCGGCGCCCCCCTCCCTGCCCCTCCCCCGCGGAGGGGGGAGGGGACGCCGCCATACCCTTTCTCCCTCTCCCTTCACGGGGGAGGGTTGGGGAGGGGGTGAATCGACCGCGACGACAAGGGGAGGGAGGATCTCATGGCGGCATCGTCATCCAAGGGCGCCGGTCGCGCGCCGGTGGCCCTGGTCACCGGCGGCCAGCGCGGCATCGGGCGCGGCTGCGTCTATGCCCTGGCCGAGGCCGGCTTCGACGTCGTGGTCAACGACCTCGAGCGCTCTCCCGACGCCACGGAGACGCTGGACGGCGTCGCCGAGCGCGGCCAGCGGGCGGCCTTCGTCAAGGCCAACCTGGCCGAGATCGATCAACACCCGCGCCTGGTCGAGGAGGCGGCGGGCGCCTTCGGGGCCCTGGACTGCCTGGTCAACAACGCCGGCGTCTCGGTGCTCAGCCGCGGCGACCTGCTGGACGTTTCGGCCGAAAGCTTCGACCGCTGCATCGGCGTCAACCTGCGCGGCACCTTCTTCCTGACCCAGCAGGTTGCCCGTTGGATGCTGGCCCATCCGGCCGCCGAGGGCGATCCCCTGCGCTCCATCGTCACGATTTCTTCCAGCAACGCCCGCCTGGTCTCCATCGCCCGCGGCGAATACTGCATCTCGAAGACCGGACTGGCCATGATGACCCAGCTGTTCGCCGTGCGCCTGGCCGAGGAGGGTATCGGCGTCTATGAAATCCGCCCCGGCCTCATCCACACGCCGATGACCGCCAAGGCCGAGGAGTATTACGACCGCGCCATCGCCGAGGGCATCTCGCCGATCCGCCGCTGGGGCGAGCCCGAGGACGTCGGGCGCACGGTGGCGACGATGGCGACCGGCGGCCTGCCCTTCACCGTCGGCCAGGCGGTGTGCGTCGACGGCGGCATGTACATCCGGCATTACTGACGGCCGACTCATGAGTCGCGTCCGGAAATTTCCCCACCTCACCCCGACCCTCTCCCCCCCGTTGGGGCGGAGAGGGAGAAGGCGCGGAAACAGCCCTCTCCGCCGACGGGGCGGAGAGGGTGGCGCGTCAGCGCCGGGTGAGGTGGGGTCGAGCCGCCATCCGAGCGGCATTTCGATCATCTTGAGGAGCCAACCATGGCGGAACTGAAACCGGGCATCTACTGGTACGAGGACCTGGAGGTCGGCGGCACCTACACGACGCCCGGCATCCTGGTCACCGAAACCCATATCGCCGGCTTCGCCGGGCTGACCGGCGACTTCTTCGAGGTCCACACCGACGACGAATTCGCCCGCAGCCTCGGCTTCAACGGACGCATCGCCCACGGGCTCCTGGGCCTGTCGATGACCGACGGCCTCAAGAACCGCTCGGAGGTGCGCATCAAGGCCATCGCGTCCCTGGGGTGGAACTGGAAGTTCCTGGGGCCGATCCACGTGAACGACCGAATCCAGGCCGACATCACGGTCAAGGCCCTGCGCCCGACCCGGAAGCCGGGGCGGGGAATCGTCACACTCGGGTTCCAAGTACGGAACCAGCATGGCGAAGTGGTTCAGGAAGGAGAGAACCTCATGATGATTCGCATGCGGGAAGGTGAAACAATCGAATAAAAATGACGGTCAGTCGAATCGCCTCTTTTCCTGGGGCGGCCGATGCGTATACCTTGCGGCCGTTTCGAAACCCCGGAACATCCTTTTGGGAAGGAACGAACGATGTCGGATATCTACCAGAAATTTCATGATCTCGGGATCATCCCGGTGGTCGCCATCAACGACGCCAAGCACGCCGTGCCGCTGGCCAAGGCGCTGGTGGCGGGCGGCCTGCCGGTCGCCGAAATCACTTTCCGCACGGACGCCGCCGAGGAGTCCATCAAGCGCATCGCCAAGGAAGTGCCCGAGGTCATGTTGGGCGCCGGCACCGTGCTGACCGTCGAGCAGGCCAAGCGGGCGGTCGCGGCGGGCGCCAACTACATCATCTCGCCCGGCATCGAGCCCAAGGTGGTCGGCTGGTGCGTCGAGAACAACATCCCGGTGACGCCGGGCGTGGCCTGTCCCAGCGACATCGCCATGGCGTTGAGCTTCGGGCTCGAGGTGGTCAAGTTCTTCCCGGCCGAGAACATCGGCGGCCTGCCGGCCATGAAGGCCATCGCCGGCCCCTACGGGATGATCAAGTTCATCCCCACCGGCGGCATCAGCGCGGCCAACCTCAACACCTATCTGGCCTATGACAAGGTGCTGGCCTGCGGCGGCAGCTGGATGGTCAAGTCCGAGCTGATCGCCGCCGAGAAGTTCGGCGAGATCGAGCGCCTCACCCGCGAGGCGGTGCTGAGCATGCTGGGCTTCGGCCTGGCGCACGTCGGCATCAATACCAAGGACGACGGCGAGTCGCTTTCCGTCGCCAAGAAGCTGGGCGGCCTGTTCGCCCTTCCCGTCAAGGAAGGCAACAGCTCCAACTTCGCCGGCACCATCGCCGAGGTGATGAAGGGCAAGGGCCCGGGCACCAACGGCCATATCGCCATCGCCACCAACGACATCGAGCGGGCCATGGCTTTCCTGCGCCGCTCGGGCGTCGAGTTCGACATGGCCTCGGCCAAGGGCCCCGAGGGCGGCTCGATCAAGGCGCTGTACCTGAAGGAAGAGATCGCCGGCTTCGGCGTCCATCTGCTGCGGCGCTAGCCGGAGAATGGGAATGCGCGGGCGGCCCCCCTCCCTGTCCCTCCCCCGCAAGGGGGGAGGGAACGATGCACCGGGCCGCTCCCTCCCCCTTGATGGGGGAGGGTTGGGGAGGGGGTGGCCTCCGCCTCGCCGGGCCCATGCAGGAGTTTGAACCACACTGATATCCGCAACACCGGGGGGGCTCGTCCGGGGACCCGGCCGCTTGGGCGGCCGGGGATAGGCCCCTCCCGCACGAAGGAGAGTACGAGACCATGACCAAACGCATTGTCACTTTCGGCGAGATCATGCTCCGCCTGAAATCGCCCGGCTTCGAGCGGCTGTTCCAAAGCCCGACGCTGGAAGCCACCTTTGGCGGCGGCGAGGCCAACGTCGCCGTGTCGCTGGCCAATTACGGCCTGGATGCGGCCTTCGTTTCGGTCCTGCCCAAGAACGACATCGGCGAGGCGGCCATCGCCGAACTGCGCCGTTTCGGCGTCGACACCTCGCTGATCGCCCGCGGCGGCGACCGCGTCGGCATCTACTATCTCGAAAGCGGCGCCAACCAGCGCGCCTCGAAGGTGGTCTACGACCGCGCCCATTCCTCGATCGCCGAGGCCAAGACCGGCACCATCGACTGGAAGGCGGCGCTGAAGGGCGCCGAGTGGTTCCACGTCACCGGCATCACGCCGGCCATCAGCCAGGCGGCGGCCGAGATGACCATGGAGTCGGTCAAGGCGGCCAAGGCGATGGGTATCACGGTGTCCTGCGACTTCAACTACCGCGGCAAGCTGTGGAAGTGGGGCAAGAAGGCCCCCGAGGTGATGACCGAACTGGTCAAGTTCGTCGACGTCGGCATCGCCAACGAGGAGGACTGCCAGAAGTCGCTGGGCGTCACGGTGGAAGACGTCCACGTCGAGAGCGGCGAACTGGACACCGCCAAGTACGAGGCGCTGAGCGCCAAGATGCTGCAGGTGTTCCCCAATATGAAGATCATCGCCATCACGCTGCGTGAAAGCAAAAGCGCCGATCACAACGACTGGGCGGCCTGCCTGCGCGACAAGGACGGCTTCAAGCTCAGTCGCAAGTACTCGATCACCGACATCGTCGATCGCGTCGGCGGCGGCGATTCCTTCGGCTCGGGCCTGATCTACGGCCTGCTCACCTATAAGACCCGCCAGGAAGCGCTTGAATTCGCGGTGGCGGCGAGCTGCCTCAAGCACTCGATTATGGGCGACTTCAACCGCATGTCGGTCTCCGAGGTCGAGAAGCTCAAGGGCGGCGACGCCTCGGGCCGCGTCCAGCGCTAACCGAAGCGCGAAAAAGTTGCCGGCGGGGGTGGCGCGGCCGCCCCCGCCGTTTTATTCTGTCGGCGTTCTGTCAACAAAATTGTCGACAACTTGAGCCTCAGGGAAAAGCGTCATGTATAACCGCGTGCTGCTCACCGGCGCCAACGGCGTCATCGGCAAGGTCCTGCGCGAGGCCCTGCGCGGCGTCTATCCCGTGCTCCGCCTGTCCCACCGCCGGCCGTTCGGCGACGCCCTGCCGGGCGAGGAGATCGTGCTCGCCAACCTCGACAACATGGACGAGGTGGACGCCATGATGGAAGGCGTCGACGCCGTCATCCACCTGGGCGGCAAGGCCGAGGAGGGGACCTGGGACGTCGTGCTGAAAAGCAACATCATGGGCGCCTACAACACGCTGGAGGCGGCCCGGCGCCACAAGGTGAAGCGCTTCATCTTCGCGTCCACCAACCACATCATCGGCTATTACCGGCGCGACCGGAAGCTGACGGTGGACGACCCGCCGCGCCCCGACTGCCGCTACGCCGCCACCAAGGTGTTCGGGGAAGCCTTGGCCCGCATGTACGCCGACAAGTACGGCATGAGCGTCATCTGCCAGCGCATCGGCTCGTTCCAGCCCAAGCCCTTGAACGTGCGCATGCTGAGCGGCTGGTGCAGCCATGGCGACATGATCGAGCTGACCAAGGTCTGTCTGAACGCGCCGCAGGACACCCACTTCGAGATCGTCTGGGGCGTTTCCGGCAACACCCGGGGCTGGTGGGACAACACGCCGGCCTTCAAGCTGGGCTTCGTGCCCAAGGACAATTCCGAGGACTACGCCCCCGAGATCTTCGAGGCCCAGCGCAAGGCGCGCGAGGAGGCCAAGAAATCCAAGAGCGCCGTCACCGACGTCGCCGACCAGGCCGCCGTGGTCGCGGCCATCAAGGCGGTGCAGGCCGAGGAACCGCCGGCCGAGGGCCTGTTCCAGGGCGGCCCCTACTGCGCCATGGAATTCGAAGGCGACCTCGACAAGATCAAGTAGCCGGCCCACGTAGGGCCTGACGGTTGCGGGGTGCCGCCGATCTTTTCTCGTCACTCCCGCGAAAGCGGGAGTCCAGATTCGGCGCTGTTTCTGGATTCCCGCTTGCGCGGGAATGACGCTCTGCCTTTGATGGACGCGTCATCTCGCGATGCGCCGTGGGCGTTTTAGGGGAGGATTCCGCCATGTACAACCGCGTTCTGATCACCGGCGCCGGGGGCGCCCTGGGCCGTGTGCTGCGTGACGGCCTGAAGGGGGCCTATCCGGTCCTGCGCCTGTCGCACCGTCGCGACGTCGGCCCGGCCGGGCCCGGCGAGGAGATCAACGTCGCCAGCCTGGAGAACTTCGACGAGGTCGACGCCGCCATGGAAGGGGTGGACGCCGTGGTCCACCTGGGCGGCAAGGCGGTCGAGGGCGCGTGGGAGGAGATCCTGCAGAGCAACATCATCGGCACCTACAACGTCCTGGAGGCGGCGCGGCGTCATAAGGTGAAGCGCGTCGTCTTCGCCAGCACGCACCACATCGTCGGCTATTACCGGCGCGACAAAATCGTCGGCGTCGAGGCGCCGCCGCGGCCGGATTCGCGCTACGCCGTCAGCAAGGTGTTCGGCGAAGCCCTGGGGCGCATGTACGCCGACAAATATGGCATGAGCGTCGTCTGCCAGCGCATCGGCGTCTCCCAGGAAAAGGTGCCGCACGTGCGCGGGTTGTGGACTTGGCAGAGCTATCCCGACTACGTCCACATGACGCGGCGCTGCCTGGACGCCCCCGACATCCATTTTCTCGTCGTCTATGGCGTTTCGGCCAACAGCCGGCCGCTGTGGGACAACCCGACCGCCGAGACCATCGGCTATGAGCCCCAGGACGACGCCGAGGATCACATCGACGAGGTGCTGGCCAAGCAGAAGTTCAAGGACGAGCCAGAGATCGAGCGCCTGTTCCACGGCGGCTGGTTCTGCGGCATGGAGTTCGCGGGCGACCCCGAAAAGATCGACTGAACGCCGGCCTCTCGCTGGCGCGACGGGTCCCCTCCCTCTCCTCCGCCGTGCGGCGGAGAGGGCGAATTCATGCGGCTTTCGCCACCAGCCGAGATGTGTGAACCCCGTAGGGCAGCGCCCGGGGCGGAGCCTTGCCGGTTTTCTTGGGCCGTAAAGGGAGAAGATTCACCACGGAGAACACTGAGAACACAGAGGGTCACAGAGGAACCGATCGGCGCGGGCGAAGCCCGTGCAAAACATCTTCTCTTCTCAGTGCCTTCCTCTGTGTTCTCTGTGTTCTCCGTGGTTCACCCCTTTTTTTCACGACCCGCCTGCCCGTGCGAATGCCTCTCAGGCGCGGATTTCCGCTGCTTTTTCCAAAAAATTCATGATCGAGGCCCTTTACTTAGTTTAGAATCCCTATAAATTATGGGGGAATTCGGAACCGGACAAGAAAAGGGGAACGTCATGAACTTGAAGGGCAGCCAGACCGAGAAAAACATCCTCGCCGCCTTCGCCGGCGAATCGCAGGCCCGCAACCGCTATACGCTGTACGCCGAGAAGGCCAGGGACGAGGGCTACGAGCAGATCGCCGCCATCTTCGCCGAGACGGCGGACCAGGAGAAGGCCCACGCCGGGCGCCTCTACAAGCTGCTGCAGGGCGGCGAGGTCGAGATTACCGGCGCCTTCCCGGCCGGGCGCGTCGGCAGCACCGAGGAAAACCTGCGGGGCGCCGCCGCCGGCGAGGAATACGAGGAACTGGAGATGTATCCCGGCTTCGCCAAGACGGCCCGCGCCGAGGGCTTCGAGCCCATCGCCGGCATCTTCGAGGCGATCGCGGTGGCCGAGCGCCAGCACAAGAAGCGCTATCTGGCGCTGGCCGACAACGTCGCCAAGGACCTGGTGTTCAAGCGTCCCGGCGCCGTCACCTGGCGTTGCCTGACCTGCGGCTACCTGCACGAGGGGCCGGAGGCGCCGCGCACCTGCCCGGCCTGCGCCAAGCCGCGCTCGCACTTCGAGCTGCTGGGCGAGAACTGGTAGGCCGAAAAGGCTGCTTCGTCATCGAGGGCGCGGCCTTGGGGCCGCGCCCTTTTTCATGCCCCGGGGCTACTTCTCCGCCGCCGCCACGGCCTCCAGGCCGCCTTCGTAGAACAGGTAGTTGTCGACGCCGTCGAGGATCACGCCGTCGAAGCCCTGGGCGATGATGCCGTAAAGGTAGGATTTGGGGTTGCCGAAGACGATCTGCTGCCATTCGGGCTGCCAGTATTCGACGAAGTACTGGTCGGGATTGCCGGGAGTGGGCGCGCTGATCCAGGTCGGGGCGCCTTCCCGCCAGCCCGGCTTCCAGTAGAAGGCGTCGCTGGCGGCGGCCGCGATGTTGGCATAGGCGAAGACCAGCCGGCGGGCCCCCAGCTTCTTGTATTTCAGCGTCTCCACCGCCTGCTTGCTCAGCGGCTCGCCGATCCTGTGGAAGACGTCGACGATCACCAGGTCGTAGTTGCTGTCGTGCATCTTCATGGCGAAGGCGTCCTCGCGCCCGAAGGCCGAGGAATCGCGCAGCATGACGAAGTTCCTGACGTCGCGCAGGGCGAGCATGTTGTCGCCGTTCTCGGCGAACGGGCGGCCCGGGTATTTGGGCAGCATGTTGAGCGCCAGCCCGCGGGCCGGCGCCCCGAAGAAGACCAGGCCCCGCTTGGCGGCCTGGGCGCGGGCGGCGTCGATGGTCTTGGGGGCGGTGGCGTAATCGACGACCAGCACCGGCAGGCGGTTTTGCTTGGCCCGCTCGATCAGCGGCAGCAGGCGCTCGCGGCGATCCGCCTCGGTCGCCTTGCCGGCCTCCGGCACGCCGTAGAAGAGGCCTTCCTGGAGAATGCCGCCGATGGCCCGCGTGTAGGCCGGGGCCGGCAGCACCAGGTCGGTCTGCGCCGGGTCGCGCTTGACCAGCAGGTTGAGCCCGCCCATCGGCACCACCGCGAAATCGCGGCGCTGGCCGCGCGCGTAGGCGGCGATGGCCTGGACGAACTTGCGCATCTCCTCGCGGTGATCGAGGAAAAGATCGGCCGGCCCGCCGACGGGGGCGGCCGGCGTCGGCGCCACCTCCTCGCCCTGGGCGCGCACGCTGCCCGGCGGCTGCGGCGTCGGCGTCACGCCGGTGGGCGCGGGCGCCGCCTGTTGCGCGGCCGGGGCCGGCGCCGGGGTCAGCGCGCGCGGCTGGCCGGGCGCCTGGGCCAGGCCCGGCGCGGCGGCGGCAAGCATGGCGAGGACGACGGACAGCAGCAGACAACGGCGCGGGCGCGACATGGCATCCCCTTGGCAGGCGGCCTATGGCCCCTGTTGTAGCGCAAAGAAAGGCCAGCGGCAAAGGCTCCGCCGGCAATTTCCCTCTCCGCCCTTGGGGGCGGAGAGGGTCAGGGTGAGGTGGGGGACTCGCCGAGTTCGCTGACGATGGTTTGGAGGACTCCCTCCAGATTGCCTAAGACCTCGTGGTTCCAAAAGCGGTTTACGCGGTATCCATGGGCCGTCATCTCCTTGGTACGCACCGCATCGGCTTCGACGGTCCCGGCGTGTTGTCCGCCGTCGAGTTCGATCGCCAGCGTGTCGGCAGGGATGGCGAAATCCGCGACATAGCGGCCGATCGGATGTTGTCTGCGCACCTTGACCGGCAGGGTCAACTCCCGAAGCGCCCGCCACAGAACCCTTTCGGCCTCGCTGGCGTCCCGGCGCAACACCCTGGCGCGGCGCGTCTCTGGACGAACGACCATCCCCACCTCACCCGGCGCGCGGCGCGCGCCACCCTCTCCGCCCCCAGGGAGCGGAGAGGGTATCGTGGCGCGATCCCTTCCTTCCGTCCAGAACCGTTGCCAGTTGGCGCCGAAGCCCTACTCCAGCAGGTCGGCGACGTGGCTGGCGATGGCCAGCGACGCGGTGAGGCCGGGGCTTTCCATGCCGTAGAGGGCGACCACGCCCGCAACGCCATGGGTTTCCGGGCCCTGGATGACGAAGTCGCCGGCCGGCGTGCCGGGGGGCGTCACCTTGGGGCGGATGCCGGCATAGCCGGGCTGCAGCGCGCCGTCGGCGAGGCTCGGCCAATAGGTGCGGATGGCGGCGTAGAAGCGTTCGGCGCGGCCGGGATCGACCGCGTAGTCGATCTTTTCCACCCACTCGACATCGGGGCCGAAGCGGGCCTGGCCGCCGAGGTCGATCGTCAGGTGCACGCCCAGCCCGCCCGGCTCCGGCACCGGATAGACGAGGCGCGAAAAGGGCGCGCGGCCGGCCAGCGTGAAATAGTTGCCCTTGGCGAGATAGCGCGGCGGCACGCTGTCGGCGGGCAGGAATTCGAACGACGACGACAGCGCCTGGGCGCCCAGGCCGGCGCTGTTGATGACGATGTCGCAGGCCAACTCCATGGGCTCGGCGCCGTGTACCTGGATGACCTTCATGCCCGCCTTCATCGACCCGCCCCACACCGGGCTTTTGAAGGCGACCATGCCGCCCTTGTCCTCGAGGTCGCCCTGGTAGGCCAGCATCAGGCGGTGGCTGTCCATGATGCCGGAGGAGGGCGACAGCAGCGCCGCCGCGGCCTTGAGGTTGGGCTCCATGGCGCGGGCCTCGGCGCCGGCGAGCAGGCGCAGGTCCGTCACCCCGCAGGCCTCGCCCTTGGCCTTGATGAACTCGAGCTGGGCCGACTGCCCCTCGTCGGCGGCGACGATCAGCTTGCCGCAGCGCCGATGCTCGATTCCGTGGCTGGCGAAATAGTCGTACAGCCGCTCGCGGCCCTCGACGCACAGTTTCGCCTTCAGGCTTCCCTTGTCGTAGTAGAGGCCGGCGTGCACCACCTCGCTGTTGCGCGAGCTGGTGTCCGAGCCGATGGTGTCGGTTTCCTCGAGCACCACGACCTCGCGGCCGCGCATCGCCATTTCCCGCGCGATGGCCAGCCCGATGGCGCCGGCGCCGATCACCGCACACTCGATCCGTTCCGTCATTCCGTGGCAGTCCCCCCAAAGGCCGCGGCCAGCCCGCCGCGCCCCCAATATGGGGATTCCGCCGCCATCGTCCAGGCGGGGGGCCGCCGAAATCGCCGCCCGGCCCGGCCGCCGGCCGCCGTTACCACTTTTTGCTTAGGCAACTAATCGAACTGTGATACAATAAAGTGTAGAATAATGTTGCGCCGAGGGTGGGGCCTCGTGGGGAATCGTTTCCAGACGCCAGCGAATTGCGACGCCGCCGCGCACCGGCGGGTGGCGCGCCTTACCTTATAAAACGTCGCCCAACCAACCTCCAACGAGCACGGCTCGGGGCCCCCTTCGGGCCCCGCTTCTTGCCGGGCCCGGCCGCCGCCGCTAGGATCGCGGCCATCGCCCGAGGAACAATCGAAGGAGAGGGGGGAATGGACGTTCGCCTGGACGGACACGTCGCGCTGGTCACCGGCGCCAGCCTGGGGATCGGGCGGGCCATCGCCACGCAATTCGCCGCCTCGGGGGCGGCGGTCGCCCTCGTCGCCCGGCGCACCGACGTGCTGGAAACCACCCGCGCCGCCATCGCCGCCGAGACGGGCGGCCAGGTCTTCGCGGTGCCGGCCGACGTCGCCGACGCCGCCGACTGCGCCCGCGCCTTCGCCGCCGCCAGTGCCGCCCTGGGCCCCGTCGACATCCTGGTGAATAACGCCGGCACCTCGCGGCGCAAGGCCTTCGAGGAGATCACCGACGCCCTTTGGCAGGCCGACCTCGACCTCAAACTCTTCGGCGCCATCCGGCTCATCCGCCTGGCCATCCCGGCGATGCGCGCCCAGCGCTGGGGGCGCATTCTCAACATCCTCAACATCGGGGCCAAGGCGCCCGCCGCCGGCGCCGCCCCCACCGCCGTCAGCCGCGCCGCCGGCCTGGCCCTGACCAAGGTGCTGGCGGGCGAGCTGGCCCCCGACAACATCCTGGTCAACGCGCTGCTGGTCGGGCGCATCCAAAGCGACCAGTGGCGGCAGCGGGCCGCCGCCGAGGGCAAGGACCTCGCGGCCTTCTACGCCGAGATGGGCAAACCCATCCCGCTCAAGCGGGTCGGCCGCGCCGAGGAGTTCGCGGCGCTGGCCTGCTTCCTCGCCTCCGACGCCGGCGGCTACGTCACCGGCACCGCCATCAACGTCGACGGCGGCGCCTCGCCGGTGGTGTAGGGGAAGAAAGGTCCACCACGGAGAACACCGAGAACACAGAGAAAGGCACCGAGAAGAGAGAATGGCGCGGGCAACGCCCGCGCAGCCCGTTTTTCTCTGTGGCCCTCTGTGTTCTCGGTGTTCTCGGTGGTGAACTTCCTCTTTGGGCGCCTCAACTGGTCGGCGCGGCGCAGCGGTGCCAGATTTATG